>JAYSWW010000386.1:0-20834 GCA_043717805.1 Ferruginibacter sp. | reverse complement strand
TTGGAGCCAGGAATATGGACCAGGCTTCTGTTCCGGGTGGAAGCAACTTTGGCAACGGGGTTTCAAATTTCTGGTTTAAGGTAGAAACGGGCATCAATTCACCGGATACCCAATCAGGCTTCCGGTTATATCCTTTGCATGCAATGAAAGGCATGCGTTTTTTTACGCGTAAATATGAATTTGAAATAGAAGTGCTGGTGAGGGCTGCCTGGAAGGGGATTAAAGTAATATCAGTTCCTGTTTCTGTTTATTATGCGCCAAAAGCTGAGAGGATCTCACATTTCAGGCCCTATAAGGATTTTTTCAGGATCAGTGTTTTGAATACCATCCTGGTGCTGATAACTTTCCTGTATATAAAACCGCGGAACCTGTTACGCAGCATTTTTATAAAAAAAAATTTCAGGCAACAACTTACTGAGCAACTTTATGATCCCTCACATTCCAAACAATTGAAAGCTGCTTCAATTGCATTTGGTGTGTTCATGGGTATCATACCTATATGGGGATTCCAGTTGGTTACTGCCATTTTCCTCGCTATTTTATTCAGGTTGAATAAGGCTTTGGTGATCATTGCTGCCAATATCAGCATACCCCCTATGATTCCTGTGATTATTTTTGCAAGTTATAAAGCAGGAGCATTCTGGATGGGGAGCAATGCCATGCAGATCGATTTCAGCAGGGCATTGTCATTGGAATCCATTAAAAAAAATTTACAACAATATATTTTTGGTAGTATTACCCTGGCAATACTGGCAGCTGTTTTTTTTGGGGTACTAACTTTTTTGTTATTAAAGTTGTTTACTAAAAAGCCGGTTCCTGCCGGATAAGCAGTTGTACATGGAAAAAATATTAACCCGGATCTATGATTTTTTTGAAAAGCACCGCCCCGTGTTTTTTATAGTATTTGCTGCAAGTTTCCTGTTAGCGGGCTATTATGCCATGCAGGTCAAATTCGAAGAAGATATTTCAAAGATATTGCCGAAGGATAAAAAGATCGAAAAACTGAACGAGGTATTTCAGAATTCGAAATTCATGGATAAGCTGGTGGTTACGGTCTCTTTAAAAGATACTTTATCCGAAGCTGCCCCCGACAGCCTGGTTGCCTTTACTGTTTCTTTTGTGGAAAAACTACAGGAAAAACTGGCTCCCTATATCCGCAATATAAATGACAAGGTTGATGACGAACTTGCTATGGAACTATACAGTACCGTTAGTGATCATTTGCCCATTTACCTGAATGACAATGATTACAGGTCTGTTGATTCACTCATTACCCCCGCTCAGCTTAAAATAACACTTGAACAGAATTTCAGAACATTAACTTCTCCGGCCGGCATTGCTTTAAAGAATATGATCAGCAATGACCCAGTTGGCATAAGTTTTCTCGGGCTTAAAAAATTGCAACAATTGCAATACGATGAAAATTTTGAATTGTATGATAACTATGTTGTAACGAAAGATCAAAAACACCTGCTGGTATTTATTACCCCGGCTTTTCCGCCCAACAACACCGGTAAAAATGCATTGTTACTGGAAGGGCTTGACAGTATTATCAATAACCTGGGTGAAAACGATCATAAAAATATTACCGCGTCTTATTTTGGTGCAACCGCTGTATCAGTGGGCAATGCTTTACAATTGAGAAGAGATACTTTACTCACTCAGGGTATCACCATCCTGTTCATCATAGTATTCCTGGGAATTTATTTTCGCAAAAAAAGAGCGCCTTTTATCATCCTTGTTCCGGTGATTTTCGGCGCATTGTTTTCACTGGCGGCAATTTACTTTATCAAAGGGAGTATTTCTGTGATTGCGCTTGGAACGGGTTCAGTGGTATTGGGGATCGCCGTTAATTATTCGTTGCATGTATTCAATCATTACCGGCATACTAAAAGCATACATCAGTTGATAAAGGATCTTGCAATTCCTATGACAGTTGGCAGTTTTACAACGATTGGCGGTTTCCTTTGCCTGGAGTTTGTAGAATCGGAGATGTTAAAGGACCTTGGTTTATTTGCCGCATTCAGTTTGATAGGTGCTTCACTCAGTTCTTTGATCTTTCTGCCTCATTTCATTGCATCCAAAAAAGAACAGGCAACCCATAAAATATGTACAGTTTCATTTATTGATAAAATGGCTGCATACAGGCCGGAGTATAATAAATACCTTGTTATTGTTATTTTGATATTAACAATTGTTTTCGGGTATTGGGCAACGGAAGTTGGGTTTGAATCTGACCTGAATAATATGAATTACATGTCGGCCAGGTTAAAACAATCAGAAAAAGACCTCAATACGATCAATCAATATGCCCTTCAGTCTGTTTACCTGGTAACGGAAGGGAAGAACCTGAATGAGGCGCTTGTCAATAATGAGAAACTGGCTGCAAAGATCCAAAAACTCGAGTCAGTTAATATTGTAAAAAAATATTCCGGTGTTTCTTCACTGATCATTTCAGATTCTTTGCAAAAAACAAGAATTGATGCCTGGAAGAAATACTGGACACCCGAAAAGAAAGCAAACTTACTGTCAACACTATATAAAGAAGGGAAAGCTTTAAAATTCAGTAATACAGCTTTTGATAAATTCAAATCATTGCTCGACAATGATTTTCAACCGGCAGACGGACGGGACATGGCAGATGTGCGTAAGAATTTCCTGGATGATTATATTACTGAAAAACCCTCGAAAACCACGGTAGTTACATTGGTGAAAGTTTCTCCCGAACACAAACAGTCACTTTACAAGGCCTTTGAAAATGAACAAAACATAACAGTACTCGATAAGCAATACCTCACTGCAAAGTTTGTACAGATCATCAATGATGATTTCACCAGCATCGCTTTGATGACTTCTTTGCTGGTTTTCTTTGTTTTATTAATCATGTATGGCCGGATTGAATTGACACTTGTTTCATTCATCCCAATGTTCATAAGCTGGATATGGATCTTAGGCATCATGGGTATGATGCATATACAATTCAATATCATCAATATCATTATTTCAGCATTGATATTCGGACTGGGTGACGATTACAGTCTTTTTATCATGGATGGGTTGTTACAGGAATATAAAACCGGAAAGAAAAACCTGTCATCTTTTAAATCTTCCATTCTTTTATCGGCCATTACCACTATTGCCGGATTGGGTGTTTTGATCTTTGCAAAACATCCTGCTTTAAGATCAATTGCAGTTATATCTATTGTTGGAATTGTTTGCGTGGTGATCATGTCGCAAATACTGATCCCCTTTTTCTTCAACATGTTAATTAAGAACAGGGTCCAGAAAAATTTATTCCCCTGGACATTTTCGAACTTCCTTAAATCTGCTTTTGCATTTTCATTGTTCATTTCTGTAAGCATATTTTTTACTGTGCTGGGAAGAAGCTTTGTAAGGTTACAGGTGAAAGAAAAAGGAAAACTCCTGTATCACCTGCTCTTATCAAAAGCCTGCTGGTTTCTCATGTATATCATGGGCAATGTAAAGAAGAAGATCATCAATCCTTTGAATGAAGATTTTTCAAAGCCTGCTGTCATTATTTGCAATCACCAGTCATCACTGGACATAGTTCCGCTGATCATGCTGCATCCGAAGATCTTAATGTTTACCAATAATAAAAAATGGAGTGCGCCTTTTTTTGGCCCTGTGATAAGAATGGCTGATTATTTTCCTGCAGAACAGGTTGATCAGAAAATGGACCAGATCGTCGACAGGGTTAAACATGGTTATTCTTTGATCGTATTCCCGGAGGGCACAAGATCAACAGACGGCACAGTTAAACGGTTTCACAAAGGGGCATTTTACCTGGCAGAAAAACTGGGAATTGATATCCTTCCGATCATGATACACGGAACGGATTATACCCTTACCAAAAAAGACGCTTTGTTAAAAAATGGCCAGGTTACCCTTAAATTTTTGCCCAGGATCAGCGCTGCCGAGGAAAAGTTTGGAAATGGTTATGTGGAAAGAACAAAAAACATCGGGCGTTATTTCAGGAATGAATTTGATTCTTTGCGGACAAGCATTGAACAACCGGAATATTTCAGGGAAAAATTATTGTATAATTACTTTTACAAAGGGCCATTTCTTGAATGGTATATGAGGATAAAGACAAAACTTGAAAATAATTACAAGGTCTTTCATGAACTTGTGCCACTGCAGGGAAAAATACTGGATATTGGTTGCGGGTACGGTTTCATGTCATATATGCTGTATTTTACTTCCAATAAAAGAGAAATTACGGGGCTGGATTATGATGAAGAAAAAATTGATACTGCCAGTCATTGTTTCAGCAAGCCTTCAACAGTTAATTTTGTGCATTCCGATATATTGAATTTCAATTTTGAAAAATACGATGCCATCATCCTTGCAGATATTTTACATTACCTGCAACAGGATGAACAAGACAAGGTAATGGAGAAATGCATTGCCCAACTAAATCCCGGAGGAATTGTTATTATAAGAGATGGTGATTCGGATGAAACTGCAAAGCATAAAAGAACCATGTTGACAGAATTTTTCTCTACAAGGTTGTTTGGCTTTAATAAAACCGGCGAAAAAGGGCTTTCATTTTTTTCGGGAAGAACTGTGAGGGAAAAAGCATCAGTGCATCAAATGGAATGTAAAGAGATCAGGGATTCAAAGATCACATCGAATACTATTTTTGTACTTAGAAAAAGCAATGAGGCATAAACATGGATAATTTTGATATTGTAATCATCGGCAGTGGAATGGGAGGGCTGGTTTGTGCAGACATATTAAGCAAAGAGGGATACAAAGTTTGTGTACTGGAAAAGAACAGGCAGATCGGCGGCTCGTTGCAGACGTATGTACGGGATAAGGTGATCTTTGATTCAGGTGTGCATTACCTGGGCGGGTTGGCAAAAGGGCAAAATCTTTACCAGTTATTCAAATACCTGGGCATCCTGGATAAGTTGAAATTGCAAAAAATGGATGAAAATGTGTTTGACAAGATCATTACAGAAAATGATGACAAGGAATATGTATTTGCACAAGGGTATGAAAATTTTATCAGCCATTTACTGAAAGATTTTCCTGCAGAGGAGAAAGGACTGCGTTTGTATTGTGATAAAATAAAAGAGGTATGCAGCAAGTTTCCATTGTACAATTTAAGATCGGGTGGTGATATCAATGAAAAAACTTCTGTTTTGGAATTGGATACCAGGGCTTTTATTGAATCCGTAACAACAGATAAAAAATTACAAACGGTATTGGCAGGTAACAATATGTTGTATGTATTACAATCCGATAAAACTCCTTTCTATGTTCATGCCATGATATTGAACAGTTACATTGAAAGTTCCTGGAAATGTATCGACGGAGGTTCTGTTATCGGAAAATATATGGTGGAGAATATCCGCAAGCAGGGAGGCATTATTCACAGGAATGCTGAAGTAAAAAAGATAATTGTAGAAGAAGGAAAAGTGAGTGCAGTTGAATTGGCAAATGGAACAAAGGTCTTCGGGATAAATTTTATCTCCAATATGCACCCGGTAAGAACGCTGGAGATGACAGAAACCAGCCTTATAAAAAGTGCCTATCGCAACAGGGTTAAACAACTTGAGAATTCAATCGGTGGATTTGTTATCAACATTGTATTTAAAAAAGATTCCTTTAAATACATAAAGAACAATTACTACTATCACAAAGAAGGCCATATCTGGAACCTGGTTGATCATACAGAAGGGAACTGGCCACTGTGCTATGCAATATTCTGTTCAGCTTCTTCCAAAACGGATGAATATGCTGAGTCAATGTCCATTCTTACTTATATGAGATATGATGAAGTAAAGCCATGGGAAAATACATTCAATACGGTGTCATCTGCAAATGAAAGAGGGGAATCGTACGAGGCATTCAAAGAACGCAAAGCAGAAAAGCTGATCAGCCTGATAGAAGATAAATTTCCCGGCATCAGGGATCATATCAAATCATATTATACAGCTACGCCGCTTTCTTTCCGCGATTACATTGGTAACGACGACGGATCCATGTATGGAATAGTAAAGGATTACAGGAATCCATTGAAAACTTTTATTTCACCGCGTACCAAATTGCCTAACCTTTATTTAACAGGCCAAAACCTTAATTTGCACGGAATATTGGGTGCTTCAATGAGTGGACTGGTTACCTGTATTGCATTTATGGGAAATGAAAGTATTATTGAAAAAGTAAGAAATGCTTAAACGAAAAATATTCTGGAAAAGGCTTTTATATGTATTTGGAGTAATCACATTGCTTTTGATACTGCTGACAATATATGTTGTGCATGTTGCAAAAGTTCCTGATCCGAAAATCAAAGACATGAGCAGTCTTCAACTGCAACGCACAGAAACCAGTAAAGGGTTTTATACTTTAAAAAATAACTGGTTCAGGAAAAGCAAAAGCGGATTGTATGAATTGTATGTGGAAGGTGATCCATTTGAGCGAGGCGTGATCAACGGTAAACTTACCAAAGAACTTGTAGGACGCCAGGAAGATCATTTCAGCGAACAGATAAATAAAATGGTGCCTTCGGCATTTACCCGCAATTATCTGAAATATTTTATCGGTTGGTTCAACCGTAACCTGGATAAGAATATTACGGAAGAATACCGGGATGAAATTTTTGGTGTTTCAGAATCTGCATCTGAAAAATATAAATGGCTTGGATCCAATTACCAGCGGATATTAAATTATCATGCTGCACACGACATCGGGCACGCCCTGCAAAACCTGGCACTGGTGGGCTGTACATCTTTCGGAACCTGGAATGAAAGTTCAGCAGACAGTACCATGATCATTGGCCGTAATTTTGATTTTTATGTGGGCGATAAATTTGCTGAAGACAAGATTGTTGCTTTTTTCAATCCTTCAAAAGGATATAAATTCATGACGGTTACCTGGGGCGGTTTTATTGGTGCCGTTTCGGGTATGAATGAAGAAGGGCTATCGGTAACGATCAACGCTGCCAAATCTGATTACCCGCTGGGTTCAGCAACACCGGTATCCATTGTAACACGTGAAATACTTCAATACGCAAAAAATATCAGTGAGGCCATTTCTATTGCAAAAAAGAGAAACATGTTTGTGTCTGAATCATTTCTTGTAGCATCTGCTGCAGATAATAAAGCAGTGATCGTTGAAAAAACACCCGAAACCCTCGATGTATATGATCCACATAAAAGTTTTATAGTCTGTACCAATCATTTTCAAAGCAACGGGTTGCAGAAGTCGAAAAAGAACATTGAGCAAATGAATGAAAGCGCTTCACCTTACCGTTATGAAAGACTGATGGAATTGCTGAAGGCCAATGGAAAGAATACAGTTCAGAAAACGATCAATATATTAAGAGACAGGAAAGGATTGCACAATGCCGATATTGGTGATGGCAATGAAAAAGCCATCAACCAGTTGATCGCACATCATTCAGTTGTTTTTGAACCGCAAAAAAGGATCGTATGGGTTTCTACTGCTCCCTGGCAATTGGGGCAGTACATTGCCTATGACCTCAAAAAGGTTTTTGCCCTTCGTGGATTGAATAAGGATATTGAAATTTCCGATTCTAACCTGGCAATTTCACCCGATACATTCTTATTGACACCGGCATTCAGGAAATTTGAAAATTTCAGAAAAATGAAACAACGCCTGGTTGATGGCGGTAAAATAAATGCAGACAGCCTGGTTGCAAGCAATCCTGAATTTTATCATGCTTATGTCCTTGCAGGTGATTATCTGTATAAATTAAAAGAATACAAGAGGTCCTTGCAGTTTTACAATATTGCATTGACAAAAGTTATTGCCACAAAAAAAGAAGAAGATCATATAAAAGACCAAATAAAAAAAATAGAAACAAAGTAAAAATAAACAACTTCTACTTCCCTCTCCTTTGTCGAAGACCCCGATTATTTCGGGGGAGAGGGGTTGGGGTGAGGTCAAACGTAAGCAAGTCTTTAAATTTTTTAATAAAAAACACAAACTCGCAAAATGATTTTTGGTATTGGCATAGACCTGATAGAAGTTGAACGGGTAGCTGATAAGATCAGCAAGAAAGCCGGTTTCAGGGAATTGGTATTTTCAAAAAATGAAATTGAATATTGTGAACGGATGACCTGTAAATTTGAACACTACGCAGCCCGTTTTGCTGCGAAGGAAGCATTTTTTAAAGCCATTGGTACGGGCTGGAAAAACGGAACTTCATTTAATGAAATTGAGATCAACAACAACGAAAACGGAAAACCGGAAATATCTTTTTTAGGCAAGACTGCAGAAACTGTTGCTGACATGAAACTGGGAAAAATTGCTGTTTCATTGTCACATCTTAAAACGATGGCTTCTGCGGTTGTAATAATTGAAAATATATGATGTATTCCAACGAAACGGCATACCAGCCAAAAGATGTAATTAAACTTATGCAGGCAAGAAAACTGCAACAGTTGATGCGTTATGTTGCAAAACATTCTCCTTATTATAAAGAGCTGTTTGCAAAAAATAACATCAGCGTTGAAGACATAAAGGGCCTTGATGACCTGAAAAAGATCCCAACAACACATAAAGAAGATTTACAAAAAAGAAATGACGATTTTTTGTGTGTTGAAAGGGATAAGATCATCGACTACAGTTCTACCTCGGGTACTTTGGGAAGCCCGGTTACGATCGCACTTACTGAGAATGACCTTGGCAGGCTTTCTTACAACGAATGTTCATCATTTGCATGTGCAGGGGGAACCTCAGAAGATGTTTACCAATTAATGCTAACGCTTGACAGGCAGTTCATGGCAGGCATGGCTTATTACTCGGGTATCAGAAGGATGGGGGCCGGTATCATCAGGCTGGGCCCCGGTGTTCCGTCGTTGCAATGGGAAACGATCCTGAGGCTTAAACCAACAGCAATTGTTGCAGTACCTTCTTTTATCATTAAATTGATCGCTTATGCCAAAGAACATAACATTGATATGAATAGTTGTTCAGTTAAGAAGGCCGTATGCATCGGTGAAAATATCCGAAACACCGATTTCTCATTGAATATACTTGGCAAAAAAATAACCGACTCCTGGAATATACAATTGTATTCTACTTATGCATCTACAGAAATGCAAACGGCATTTACAGAGTGCAAGGAATTTAAGGGCAGCCACATGCAACCTGAATTGATCATACTTGAAATGCTGGATGAAAATGATGAGCCTGTTGTTCCCGGCCAGCCCGGTGAAGTTACCATTACCACGCTGGGTGTTGAGGGAATGCCGCTCCTGCGTTATAAAACAGGGGATATCTGTTTGCATTTTGATGAAACCTGTGCCTGTGGACGTAAAAGTACCAGGTTGTCATCCGTGGTAGGCCGTAAAAAACAAATGATAAAATATAAGGGCACAACCCTGTATCCGCCTGCGCTCTTTGATATTTTAAACGAAATGGAAGATGTGATCGATTTTGTAGCTGAAGTTTATTCAAATGAAATGGGAACAGATGAAGTACTGATCTATATATTACCTGCCGACATTTCGGAAGAATGCAACAGGAAGATCAGGGCAAATTTACAGGCAAGGTTAAGAGTTAGTCCGCATGTAAAATATTTAACTGCTGAAGAAATACACAAAATGCAAATGCCGGAGGCAGGTAGAAAAATTATAAAGTTTATTGACAGAAGAAGTTGATGAGGTAATTAATAACACGAATTAAAATCACGAATTGCACGAATTATTCTGGAGGATCTACCTCTCCTTTTAGAGAAGCCCGCCCGGATGACCCGGGTCATCCGGGGGTTGGGGTGAGGTTATGGTTTATTTGTTCCTAATCCCACTTTCTGCGTTTGGCTCTGCCCGATAGCCAGCATCACTGTTTCCATCATTTCATCGTTGCCGGCATTGTAATCTAATTCCAATGGTTTATTAAATTTTACTGAAAGGGTAGTGCCTTTTTTTAAAATTCTCAATCCTTTCTTATCAAATGCAACATTGAAACCTGAAATTACAATAGGGATCACAATTGGTTTATTTTGTTTGATCAACAGCACAGTTCCTTTTCTTCCGGGTGCAAAAGGCTTTGTTGTGCCCTGGGGAAAATTGATGACCCAACTGCTTTTCAGGGCCCTGTCGATTTTCCTTGTATCGGATACATCCAATCCCTGCCTCACTTCCTTGCTTCCTTCATTCCAGGTTCTTTTTACGGTAATGGAACCAGCCAGTTCAAATAAGCGGGTTAAAAAACTTTCTTTCATCGTTTCCGCAGCAGAAACAAAAAATACACCTGTAAAAGGGTTCAATAAATAATAAGGCATGCCCAAACGGTTTTTTTTTCTCCATTTTACTGCACAAAAAATATGCAGGAATGCGATCACTTCTGCAAAGTAGGTCTGGTGATTGCTGATAAACAGTACATTTTTTTTCGGAAGGCCTTCCAGGTGTTCAGTTCCTTCGATGGATAATTTGTTGATCATATTTAGCCCGGGGTATGAAACCGAACCAACGATGGCATATACAATGGCCCTTACCAGTCTTATGTTTTTCAGCTTATCTGTTAATTTACTCATTGCGGCTTAATATGCAAATAAAAGAGAAACTAAAATAGTAATAGTTATTGAATAAAAAAGATTTCTTCATTCCATTGATTGAATATTACAGTGACATTGACGTGCTTGTTTAAAAAAAATGTTTAATCTAAATACAAAACACTGTATTAAAGGATAAACATTTTATGATAAGGATCAGGATTAGCCGGTTAACGTAATATTTTTGGTTATATCTTTTTATCTTCAGGGTAACTTCTGTTTAATTTATTACTTTTAACACGCTAAAAATAAAAAATATTACACTATGCAAGAACAGTTTGATGTTGTTATACTGGGTGGCGGATTGGCAGGCCTTACGCTTTCATTGCAACTAAAAAATGCAAAACCGGATCTGTCGATTCTTGTTTTGGAAAGACGCGAAACCGAAGCTGCCACAGCTGCCCATAAAGTGGGTGAATCTACCGTTGAACTGGGTACCCATTATTTAAGAGAAGTATTGGATCTCAAAGGTTATTTAGAGGAACATGAACTTCCAAAACATGGTCTGCGATTTTTCTTTAAATCTCATACAAAAGAAGATATTGCCAGCAGGGTGGAATTAGGCCCGCGTTTAAGGTTACCTGTTCCCAGCCATCAATTAGACAGGGGGACGCTGGAAAATTACCTGATGCAACTGACCAGGGAAAAAGGCACCAAACTTTTACTGGGTGCAAAAGTTTCAAATGTTGAATTATCGCGTGACAACGGGCACGAAGTCTCTTATATCAAAAATGGCCAGGAAATTACAGTGAAATGCCGCTGGGTTGCCGATGCTTCAGGAAGGGCCAGTGTTTTAAAACGCAAACTGCAGTTTCAGAAACCGATGGAACATCACAGCAATGCGGTTTGGTGGAGGCTGAAAGGAGTGATCGATATTGATACCTGGACAGATAATAAAACCTGGCAATCTTACCTGGAACCGGGCCTGAGATATTTAAGTACGGTGCATTTCATGGATACAGGTTATTGGTTGTGGGTGATTCCATTGGGATCTAAAAATACCAGTATCGGCATAGTAGCAGACCCGGCTGTTCATCCTTTTGAAACATTCAATACATATGAAAAAGCAGTGGAATGGATGAAAGTAAATGAACCACTGTCTTATAAAATGCTTGAACCACTGGGACAGGGTGATGGCTTGCTCGATTTTAAGATTCTGAAGCATTATGCCCACCATACTGAAAAACTTTATTCCGAAGATCGCTGGGGCGTTACCGGTGAATCGGGTGCTTTTTTAGATCCGCTTTATTCGCCCGGTACAGATTTTATAGCCATGAACAATTCCTGGCTCAGCGATCTGATCCTGCGTGATATGGATGGGGAAGATATTTCAGGGCGTGTAACCATTTATGAAAAATCTCACCTGGCACTGGTTGACAGCTGGATCCCTGTTTATCAGAATAAATACCTTTTAATGGGAAATACCCAGATCATGGTGATCAAAATATTCTGGGACTGGGCAACATACTGGGCGGTTCCGGCACATTTATTTGCAAACAAGGCATTTACCAATCTACGCATACTAAAAGATCTTTTTGTGGCACCCGATAGCCTGGGAAGAAAATTCGGCCGGTTGAATAAGACCATGCAGGACCTTTTCCTGGAATGGCTGCCATTTGAGAACAGGGTATTTTCCAACCGTTATATAGATCCTTTTGACCTGGAAATATTACAGCAATTCCAAAAGGGTATAGAAGTTCAACACGATCAAAATGGAATGATCCTGCAAATAGAAAAGAACATGAACCTGCTTGAACAATTGGCAGTAGCGATCTTCCGGTTGGTTAGTACTGAAGTAAACGGAACAGATCCCGAAATGAAGGTAAATCCTTATACGATCAATCTTGGAAAAAAGGAAAATGCCATGGAACCGGATACTCAAAGTGAATTGGCCATTGCACCGGGAGCGTCTATTTCAAAAGATGTGGATGTAATGTGGTTTTATCCGAAGAAAGAAATGGAAACGATTTAAACTTAGGCAAAGTTCTAAAACTTTGCCTAAGTTCATTCAATAATAAAAGAGGCTTTCATCATTGAAAGCCTCTTTTATTAACTTAAATTCTTTGTTTATTTAATATACTTGCCAAGTTTTTTTCCGGAGATGGCATAGCATTCTGTGATCCTGTCACCTGTTGCATAATCATACCCGCTGAAAGTTCTTCCGGGTGCATTCTTTACGTCCAATACAGCAATCTTTTTTGACCTGTCTGCAGTTTCAATAATGGTAACTTCAGCATCTATCTCAGCATTTTTCTTCGATACATAAATATTGTATCCGGGCTCAGTAGATGTTGTATGAAAGATCATGGTGTATTTCGCATCAGCTTTTACAGACATACCGCTGGTCTTTTCAAAAAGTTCCAGAAATTTTGGTTCAAAATTAGCTTTCCTGTCTGCAACCCAGTTCCTTGCCCAACTGTCGCCTCTTCCGGGTTCCTTGCTGTTGTACTCTGCTTTTTTCTTTTCTAAATACTCTGATTCTTTGTCATATTTACCAACCGACATATTATCATAAGTAAATTCAACATTGATAGACGTTTCATTTTTTAATGCATCCAAACTGCCTTCAACTGTTTTTATACGTTGAGCATTGGTGGTAAAAGCCAGGAGGACCAGCGTTAACATTGCTGAAAATTTGTTTAATCGTTTCATTGTAATGATTGTTTTTTAGTTGAGTAAAATTATGAAATTAATTAACAGTTATCAATAAGGGTTTATAGCCGCCTCTCTTTACACTTGCCCTGCCAATAAACTGGTTGCCGTTGATCCTGGTGAAGAGTGCAGGAAAGAGCATTACATCTTCTTCCCTTGTATCAAAAACAATTTCTTTTGAAACGATACCCTTGTTGTCAACTTTGGCAACTACTACTTGTCCGCCAAATCCATCAACATGGTATTTCGGAACATCGTCTTCCTCCAGTTCCATGTTTTTCTTGTTATCAAGGAACAGGAAATAATAACCACTGGTATCGCTCACCAGTTTAAAGCTGAGGGTACCTCTTCCGCTGCTGCTTTTTTGTTTTTTCGGGATCTTTCTCAGCCATTCAAAATTACCGCTGGCATTGATCCTGGCACCAAGAATATCTTCATAATAGTAAGTATAGGTTGTAGTTGTATTGCCCCTTGAATCTGTATACGTATGCTGAACAACATAGTATTCTTCACAAGCTATGAAAACACTGCCATCACTTTCAATCACAACATTCCTGACCTTTAAATTGGGAGCTTCGTAATCATCTTTCTTTTCCATTTTCCTTTTACTTCTTGCCGATTCAAATTTTTGCAGCTCGGCCAAAGGAAACTCATAATAGCCATTTTTAAATTTGCTGATCTTTCCGTCCTGCCCGATCATGGAAAGGAATATTCCGTCTGTTCCGGTGCCGGTTGATTTCTTACTGTAAGTACATGCAATCACCATATCGTGCAATGAATTCTCGATGAGCGATGTTTCCCTTATAAAATAATCATCTACAGCAATGGCAATGTTGTTGATTTTTTTACTGTCTTTGGTAAATTTCAGTACTTCATAATGATAGGCAGCCTTGCCGGTTTCCTTGTCTTTTTCTTTTCTTTTTTCTGAATCATAAACCTTGGCAAGCATGTATGCATTCCCTTTAGAATCAACAGAAAAATCAGAATTGTCCATGATGGCTTCGGTATATGGCATGGTGAATTCACCGCCCCAAAGCTTATTCATCATTTCGTCAAACACATACAGGCCGATCTTGTCGTAATTCTTTTTATCATTTTTTTCTTCAGGGCTAAGCCGGTAGCTCACAAGCAGGTGTTTATTGTCGGCATCGTAGTTGAACTGGTATTTATTATCCACTTTATATTGATAAAAACCGGATGAAATAAGGGTTCCGGCGATTTTAGTGGTTTCGATCATCTTTTTATTTGATACTTTGATCTTACCTGAAACCACATCAATAACATCGTAATAGAGGTATTCTTTTTCTGCTGATTTATCCCAGTCGCTGTGAATCCAGAAATAATTGGTACCAAAAGCGGCAACCGTTTCGCTGTTGAAATTCTTGGTCAGTTCAGGTAATTCAATCTTCTTTTCGGTTGTCTGGTTCAATGTGCCCGGATCAAATCTTGAAATATTCAATTCATCTTTTTTAAGCGATAAATTTACAATGCCATCTTTGTCATTTCCGAAAAAAGACAGGTCTTCAGATTTCCGCGGTAATTCATATTCTGTGCCCAGCTTAAAAGTGAATTTTTTACTTTGTCCATAAGAAAATAAAGATGCGAAAGAAACTACAATGAGGAGTACATACTTCATAAATTTCAAAATTAAATGTAAGCTGTGTAAGCAACTTTTTTTTGATGAGTAAAAACAGGCTAAATTTATCAGTCGATATTTTATAAGGCTGAACTTTATTTATAAATAAGGCAGGTCTTAAGATTAATCTTCTTTCTTCATATTCTTTTTTATGAACTTGCCAACTTTTTGTCCGGATAGATAAAAAGCATCAGCAATTCTTGAACCGGCATCAAATGCAGCTCCCCTGAACTTGTTTTCCCCTGGCCTTTCTACAGAAAGTACGGCAAGTTTTTTTGTTCTGTTGGCGCTTTCAACAATGGTAACAGATCCATCAATACCGGCATTTCTTTTTGAGATTCCGATGCTGTAACCCGGTTCAATGGCTTTTGTGTTGAAAATCAGGGTATACTTTGCATCTTTACTAAGGGTCATGCCACTCAAATTGGTAAAGCCCAGGATGAATTTCGGTTCAAACATCATTGCTTTGTCTTCTTCCCATTTGATTGCCCAACTGTCACCCGTTCCTGCTTCTTTTGTGTTCAACTCTTCTTTCCGTTTTTTGATATAGTCCGCTTCTTTACTGAAATCACCCACTGCTAATTTTTCATAGGTAAATTCTATGTTGATCGTTTTTTCATCTTTTAACATGTAAAGAGTACCCCTCGACATATCTACTTCCTGTGCATTGGATTCAGAGGCCAAAAAAGAAAGGGATGTGATCAGTACCATGCAACAACTTAAAAATTTCATTTGGCAGTTTTTTATTTGGTTAAAAATGGAGTCCAATATTAGTATAAATTCAGTCACCCGCAATATTATCATGAAGCATATTTTTGTTAATATCCCAATTCATGTAAATCAATGGCAACTTTGTAGTTACTGCTTGTTTAAATTATTGTTTATTTATATAACAGAATGGCTTAACCAAAAGACTTAAATTTGCAATCTTTATTATAATTTTACGGTTTACCAAACAATAGTTTGTATTAGTTAAATAAATTGGGCCCATGATACATGTTGGAGAAAGAGTGCTTTCTTTGAATGATTTTTCAGATATTCTGTTTAAGGAAAAGGAAGTGGTTCTGGATAAAGCTGCTGTTGAGAAAGTGGATGTTAATTTTCAATTTTTAAAAGGATTTTCATCAAACAAACTTATTTACGGTATAAATACAGGTTTCGGCCCTATGGCCCAATATAAGGTCAGCGAGGCAAACCTGTTGCAATTACAATACAACCTGATCAGGAGCCACAGTTCCGGTGGTGGAAACCTAATGTCGCCCATATTGGTAAAAGCAGTGATGCTGGCACGTTTGAACAGCCTTATGCAGGCATATTCCGGCATACATACCGAAGTGGTTGAATTGCTAAGCACATTGATCAATAAAGATGTTACCCCATGCATTTATGAGCACGGTGGTGTGGGAGCCAGTGGCGACCTGGTTCAACTTGCGCACCTGGGCCTTGTTTTAATTGGCGAGGGAGAAGTGATCTATGATGGGCAAACATACCCTACCATGGACATTTTTAATAAGTTGGGAATAAAACCACTTACCATACATATCCGCGAGGGATTGGCCATTTTAAACGGTACATCTGCAATGACGGGTATCGGAATGGTCAACATCATCCAGGCACAAAAATTACTGGAATGGTCAGTACTGCTTTCAGCTATGATCAATGAAGTGGTGGAAGCCTTTGATGATCATTATTCTTATGAATTGAATATTGTTAAGCACCACAAAGGTCAAAATAAGGTCGCTGCACAGCTCCGGGATATTCTGAAAGACAGCAAGATGATCCGCAGCCGGTCGGAGCATTTATACAACCCCGAAAACCTGAACCAGGAAGTGTTTGAAGATAAAGTGCAGGAATATTATTCCCTGCGTTGCGTTACCCAGGTTTTGGGCCCCATTTACGATACCATCAGCCATGCCGAAAAAGTAGTTGTTGATGAATTGAATTCCGTAAACGACAATCCTGTGATCGACCATGAAAATCAGAATATTTTTCATGGTGGAAATTTTCATGGCGATTATGTTTCACTTGAAATGGATAAACTTAAAACAGCGATCACCAAATTATCCATGCTTTCAGAAAGGCAATTGAATTACCTGCTGAACGAAAAACTGAATCAGAAATTTCCGCCTTTTGTTAACCTGGGTGTGCTCGGATTTAATTTTGGCATGCAGGGAATGCAGTTCACAGCTACTTCTACTGTTGCAGAAAACCAGACCTTGTCATTCCCAATGTATGTGCACAGCATTCCGAACAACAACGATAACCAGGATATTGTAAGCATGGGATGCAATGCGGCATTGATGACAAAGAAAGTTATTGAAAACTCATTTGAGGTGTTGAGTATCCAGATGATGGCTGTATTACAGGCAATAGATTACCTGGATTGTGTGTCAAGGTTATCTACCGAAACATTAAATGTTTATACTGAGATCAGGAAAATATTTCCAAAGTTCATTGAAGACATGCCCAAATATAAAGACCTGGAAAAAATTAAAAGGTATTTTGAGAAATCGGACCCTGTTATCTCTTTCAAATTAGGAAGCATTTCTTCGTTGATATTGTGATATGCATTTTATAAGTCAAATACAATTATAAGAGTCAATATCATAATTATTGAACAACTCTTTTAAAAGCTTAAAAACCGATTTTATTCAAATTCAAAGTTGTTAAAATCAGGTTACAAAAAATTAGAAAATAGCCGGTTTAAAAAAGGACCAAAAAATAACTACCAATGAAATTTGCATTAGTAACAGGCGGGTCAAGGGGAATTGGAAGGGCAGTTTGCATAAAACTGGCAGAAATGGGATACAATATCCTCATAAATTATGTTTCAAATGAAACTGAGGCCAGGCAAACACTTTCATTGGTTAAGGAAAAAGGAGTTGAAGGCGAGATCATACAATTTGATGTTTCTGATAAGGACAAGGTACAATCTGTTTTAGGAAACTGGATTGAAACCAACAAGGATAAAGTGATCGAGGTTTTGGTAAACAATGCCGGTATCCGCGAAGATGCCCTTATGATGTGGATGAAAGATGAACAATGGGACCGTGTTGTAAATACCAGCCTCGGCGGATTCTTTTATGTTACGCGCCTGGTAGTGAATAGCATGCTGATGAAAAAATACGGGAGGATCATCAATATTGTTTCGCTTTCCGGATTAAAGGGATTACCCGGGCAGACAAACTATTCTGCGGCAAAAGCAGGTGTAATCGGTGCAACAAAAGCATTGGCCCAGGAAATTGGCCGGAAGGGAATAACCGTAAATGCAGTTGCCCCGGGGTTCATTAAAACAGATATGACCGGTGACCTGAATGAGGCAGAATTGAAAACTATGATACCATTAAAACGTTTTGGGTTACCCGAAGAAGTTGCCCACACAGTTGGTTTCTTAGCATCAGCAGGAGCAGCATATATTACCGGGGAAGTGATATCGGTGAATGGTGGATTGTATTCTTAAGAAATACAGTTTAGAAGGTTAGGGTTTATGCCAACAATTATCAGAAATCAATTCGTGTAATTCGAATAATTCGTATAATAAAAATGAACAGAGTTGTAATAACAGGCATGGGTATTTATTCCTGCATCGGTAAAAATCTCGATGAAGTGCGTGACTCCCTGTACAAAGGAAAGTCGGGTATTATACTCGATCCTGCCAGGAAAGAATACGGGTACCGTTCGGGCTTGACCGGTTTTGTTGACAGGCCTGAATTAAAAGGCTTATTAGACAGGCGTGCAAGGATCATGCTGCCCGAACAGGGGGAATATGCATACATGGCAACCCTTGAAGCCCTGAAAAATGCCGGCATCGATGCAGATTACATCAACGACCATGAGATAGGGATTCTTTATGGAAATGATAGTTCAGCAAAAGCTGTGATCGAAGCCAATGATATCATCCGTGAGAAAAAAGATACTATGTTGGTGGGTTCGGGGTCTGTATTTCAAACGATGAACTCTACAGTAACGATGAACCTGGCCACCATTTTTAAATTAAGAGGAGTAAATTTTACCATCAGTGCAGCCTGTGCAAGCGGATCGCACTCCATCGGGCTTGGCTATCACTTCATTAAAACCGGTTTGCAGGATTGTATTGTTTGTGGCGGGGCCCAGGAGATTGGTCTTTATTCAATGGGTAATTTTGATGCTTTATCAGCATTTTCCGTACTTGAATCGGCTCCAACAAAAGCTTCCCGGCCATTCGACCGCGCCCGCGACGGGCTGGTTCCAAGTGGAGGAGGAGCTACTGTAATATTGGAAAGCCTTGAATCTGCTCAAAAAAGAGGAGCTGTTATTTTAGGAGAAGTGGTTGGATATGGCTTTTCATCCAACGGGGCACACATATCAAACCCAACGGTAGACGGGCCTTCCAGGTCTTTGTATATGGCATTGAAAGATGCCGGGTTGCAGTCGGCTGATATTGATTATATCAATGCCCATGCTACATCAACGCCTGCCGGGGATTCAAGCGAGGCAAAAGCCATTCACGAGGTATTTGGGGCACACAGGCCTTATGTAAGTTCTACCAAATCAATGACAGGACATGAATGCTGGATGGCTGGCGCCAGTGAAATTGTTTATTCTATGCTTATGATGCAACATTCTTTCCTGGCTCCCAATATTAATTTTGAGAACCCGGATGAGGATTCTGCAAAATTGAATATTGTAAAAAGTACGATGGAAAAAGAGATTGTCGTATTTTTGTCAAACTCCTTTGGATTTGGAGGAACTAACTCATCGCTCATTATTAGAAAATTGAATTAATAGTGCTGTTTATGGAAAACAAAGAAATTATTGAGAAAATTCACTCATTTCTGATTGAGGAATTTGAAGTGGAACCAGAAAAGATCGTACCTGAAGCCAATTTAAAAGAAACGCTTGGTTTAGATAGCCTGGATTACATTGACCTGGTGGTGGTCATAGAAAACAACTTTGCGTTTAAAGTAAAACCTGAAGACTTTACAGATATTACTACTTTCGAGGACTTTTGTAACTATGTAATATCCAGGGTAAATTCAAAAGAAATGGTATAATGTCTTTATGGCAAGGAAAATCTAAGGGAAATAAATCCGGTTATCAGATATTTGTTTGGATTTTAAAAAATTTTGGCGTTTCACCGGCATACTTTCTTCTGAGGTTTGTGGTTTTATATTTTTTTTTATTTTCATATAAATCTTCGCGGCAAATTTATTCATTGTACAGGCAAAAACTGGTATTTAGCCGTTTCCAATCTATCTTAAAACTATACAGGAATTATTTCTTATTGGGCCAGAGTATCATCGACAAAGTTGTGGTGATGTCAGGCATCAAAAATAAATTCACTTATCATTTCGACGGGGAAGAAAATCTCAGGGAGATCGCATCCCTGCAAAAGGGCGGAATGTTACTCAGTGCACATATCGGCAACTGGGATATTGCCGGCCATCTTTTAAAACGGCTGGATACCCGCATCAACATCGTAATGTTTGATGGGGAAAAGGAACAAATAAAAGAATACCTTGATAATGTAACAGGTAAAAAAGCGGTAAATATCATTTTTATCAAGGACGACTTGTCACATATTTATGAAATAAGTGATGCTTTTAAAAACAATGAATTGGTTTGTATGCATGCTGACCGTTTCCTGGAAGGAAATAAAACGATCAAAACAGAATTCCTGGGGGAAACAGCGAGGTTTCCAATGGGACCTTTTGTTCTGGCATCCAGATTTAAAGTACCGGTTTCCTATGTTTTTGCCGTAAAAGAGAATAATTTGCATTACCATTTATTTGCGAGTAAAATAAAGGATTATGGACATTTGGAAAAAGGCGCACTGATGCAGGAAATGTTGATGGAATTTGCAAAAGAAATGGAGATAAAAGTTAAACAATACCCTGAGCAATGGTTTAATTATTATAATTTTTGGCATTAAAATTATTTATTAGTAAAAATGAATATTATTCCTGTGTTCTTCTATTGGTTGAGGATTTTACTCCCCTCTCCATTGGAGAGTGGCTG
>JAYSWW010000385.1:0-3209 GCA_043717805.1 Ferruginibacter sp. | reverse complement strand
ACAGAATAACTACCGGATTAGCATCTCTTATTGCCGGGCTGTTGGGATGCTTACAGGTTTCATAGTAATCCGAGTACATTTTTCTGTACGCATCAAACAAAGGGGCAATCTTCTCTTTTATAATAGTTGGGTTAGATAAGTTTTCTGTTGTAGAAAGATTCAATACAAGCGGTGAAATTTTTGTTCTCAGAAAATGGTCGGGGCAACTGGTACCGAGCGGGGCTAATCTCTCCAAATCATTTGAATTAATAAACTGCAATACTCTTTCATCATCTGTAAAATGACCAATCATGCCAGCCCCCCTGCCCCCCAAAGGGGGGTTCTGGACTCCTTCAACTAAAGAGGTTTTGTCTAAATCGGCGTTTGAACAAAATCCCCTTAGTATTGGAGCTAGCTGTGCAGCTTTTTTTAATCGTTCTTCTTTGGGTAATGAACAAATTTTTTGTCCACCGAAAGTTTCTCTCCTTACTCCCCCTTTGGGGGTTGGGGGGCTTTCGAGATATTGTGCACATTTTTCTATTACTTCCAGTGTATTAATATAGCTTTCATACGCCGTGTCGCCCCAGGTAAATAAACCATGAGAGCCAAGCATGATACCACGAATGCCAGGGTTTTCATCCAGAGATTGTTTTAACTGCAAGCCTAAATCAAAACCGGGCTTTTGCCAGTTTACCCAACCGATTGTTCCATTGAATAACTCGTGGGTAATTTTCTTTCCATCTTTTGCAGCAGCAATGGCAATAGCAGCATCTGGATGTAAATGGTCAATATGTTTGAAAGGAAGAAAACCATGTAGCGGCGTATCAATAGAAGGGGCTTTGGATGCCAAATCGAAAATACAATGATTAAACAATTCTACCATTTCATCTTCCTGCTCTATACCACGGTAAATATTTTTTAATGAACGCAGCCTTTCAACATACAATGCTGCCAGTCCATTTCTCTTCATTGTTCCTAAATCGCCACCACTGCCTTTCACCCACATCACTTCAGTTTCGTTTCCAGTCAACGGGTCTTTAGCCATTGCTTTGCAGGATGTGTTGCCGCCGCCATAATTGGTAAGCCTTAAATCTGCCCCCAATAAATTGGAACGATATACCAGCAATGCTACCTCATCGCCAGCCATTGATGCAGCTGTTGCTTCATCCCATAAATAACTTACATGCTTAAACTGCTTTGTGTCAACTGACATAAAAACGCTTTTCTTTTCTTTTTTTATTTTAATGAATTACCATAACCTACCAATATGATGGAAAGAACAATCACTGCTATGCCCAAGATAATTGTATTCTTTGCTTTTTTGCTTACTCCTTTCCACTCGCCTGTAAATACGCCCCATGCGTTTGCCACCAGGATGATGAATGACATGTGCAGTATCCAACTGCTTGCACCGTTACCTAATTTACTTTCGCCCATGCCATAAAAGAAAAACTGCAGGAACCACATGGTGCCGCCCAGGGCACACAGGATATAGTTTTTTAAAAGCGGTGATTTTGAATTGGTATAATCGCCAAATGATTTGTTTCGTGCATTGAGGATGAAGCACCAAATGAGATTGGTGGTTAAACCTCCCCAAAGTATCACCACAAATATCACATTATTCCTAAACAAAAATTCTCCTGCGCCAGGGTTGGCTGCTTTCCATGCTTCGTTGGCCACCACACCCATGCTGTTACCAGCTTCAATACCAAAACTAAAACAGGCGCTTAACACGCCAGACACAATTGCCACAAACAAACCAACGCCCACTTTAAACTCACTGCCCGATGCATCTGTTGCTGCACCTGCCAAATCTTTGTCCTTCATCATGCCGGCCCTGCCGCAGATGATGATGCCAATAATACAAACGGCCAATCCTGCCAGCACATATAAACCCCAGCTGTTGCTGAACAAATCTGCAATGGTATCTTTTCCTTCTGCAGGATTAAAATAATAGTAAACAGCAGGTATCAGTGCTCCAAAAAAGGAACACAAACCCAAAATGATGGAACTGCCCAATGACACACCGAGATAACGAACACCCAACCCGTAAGTAAGGCCTCCAATGCCCCAGAGCAAACCCATTAAATAAGTGGCGCCCAATACAGAGCCTGTGGCGTTTTTTATGATTTCAGTAAAGCCGGGAATGGTGAGGTATGCAGCCAGCGGGGGTACAATGAGCCATGAAAAAAGACCGCCCATAATCCAGAAGCTTTCCCAGCTCCAGCCTTTTACCTTTTTATAAGGCATGTAAAAACTGCCGGAGGCAAAGCCCCCGAGAAAATGAAAGATTACTCCAAGTATAGCCTGCATATCGTTATCGTATTTTCAAAAGTAGTTTATGTAGGATTTGCAGGGGTTTGATAGGTGATTGAGTTGGTTTGTTTTTTGACACAGATTTATAGAGGTACTGTAGCTCTTTCCCCTTGACATATTTTAAACCCTGCAAGAAAAAATGATATGATTTTTTACCTGTTAGGACCTTCAGCGACGGGTCCTTATAGTCACATTACTCAACAACAAAATGATAACTCCCCGAACTTGCTTCTACTAAACAGGGTTTGCGGATTGAATTTTTTTATTTGGAGGAAATGTTTTCAAAATAATGAGCTGGGAGTAGTAAATTATTT
Organism: Ferruginibacter sp.; assembly: GCA_043717805.1. Taxonomy (GTDB): domain Bacteria; phylum Bacteroidota; class Bacteroidia; order Chitinophagales; family Chitinophagaceae; genus Ferruginibacter. The sequence continues at coordinate 600 of JAYSWW010000385.1, read as the reverse complement.
CCCTGAAATGCCGCCTGAATCCATTTAGCTCTCCAGCCTGCCTGTCCGGCAGGCAGGTCTTCTTTTTTTAAAAAACCCATTTGCCAAAAAGCTGGCTCACTCCAGGCAGATGTTTTACCATGGTTATCCCACACCCTCACCTGCCAGAAATATTTTTTAGCTGAATGCAATGCAGCGCCGCCATAATTTATATGTATTGATTTATCTGTTACTACTTTACCCCTATTCCATAAAAAATCTTTTCCTTTCGCTACATCACTACCACTTTCTGCTAGTCTTACTTCGTAAACAGTCTGCCTAGTATTACGGGTGGCAGATTGTAATTGCCAACTCAATTGCGGCTGAGCAATATCCAATCCTATTGCGTTGATACTGTTTTCACATAATACATTTTTTTCCTGTACTTGTGAAAAGCAGCCAATAATAAAACAAAACTGCGTTAATAGCAGTGCAATCGCTTTTTTCATGTGTCTATTTAAATTGTTTTGGGTCACATGGAATTCGCTTATAAACATTTGGGTTGCTTTCAACTTCTGTTATGGCTCATTTCATATAGGCATGCTTGAAAGAATTAATGGCAAATCAAAAGTTAATAAAAAT
>JAYSWW010000384.1:0-3212 GCA_043717805.1 Ferruginibacter sp. | reverse complement strand
AAGAATATGGCTTTAGAGGCAATTCCCAGAACCTGGATCTGAACAGGGATTTCACAAAATGTGATTCCAAAGAAGCCAGGTCATTTGCGCAACTATTTCATTTATTAAATCCTGATATTTTCATAGACAACCATGTAAGTGATGGAGCAGATTATCAGCATACCATGACACTGATCACCACCCAATATGATAAACTGGGCCCGGTACTCGGTAAATGGCTGAAAGAAAATTTTGAACCAGGATTATTTAAAGGAATGAAGGCAAAAGGCTGGGATATGGTGCCCTATGTAAATTTTGAAACAACGGATTTCGATAAAGGAATGGAAATATTCCTGGATCCGCCAAGATATTCTTCAGGTTATGCAGCACTTTTCAATACACTGTCTTTTGTACCCGAAACCCATATGTTGAAAGCATTTTCTAAAAGGGTAAGATCTACCTATGACCTGATGCAAACATTCATTGAACAGGCAGGCATACATGCCAGTGAGATCATCGATCAGCGGGAAAATGCTATCAAAGCAACGATGAGCCAGCAAATGTTCCCATTAAAGTGGAATGCAGACAGTACAAAATATGTTGACATTGAATTTAAAGGTTATGAAACAGATTCTGCAAAGAGTGATGCTACCGGGTTACAAAAAATGTTTTACAACCACAACAAGCCTTTTACTAAAAAGATCAGGTACTTTAATGCATATACGCCGGCCGGACTTATACAAAGACCAACCGCCTATATCATCCCGCAGGGTTGGTGGGCCGTGGTTGACCTGCTAAAATTAAATGGCGTTATTGTAAAGCAGCTTCAGCATGACAGTAATATTGTGGTGAACGCATATCATGTGGATGATTATAAAAGCTTTCCCCGTTCGTATGAAAAACATCACAAGAATTATGGAGTAAAAGTGACAGTTAAAAAGGACACCATTCATTTTCTGAAGGGCGATCATATAATTTATTTAAACCAGCCAGCCAACCGTTATATTGTTGAGATGCTTGAACCAACCGGGGATGACAGTTTTTTTGCCTGGAATTTTTTTGATGCCATTTTACAGCAGAAAGAAGGTTACAGCGATTACCGCTGGGAGGAAATCGCCGCATCTGTTTTAAAAAAGGATCCTGTATTAAAAGAAAAGCTGGAAGCAAAAAAAGAGAAAGACCCAAAATTTGCAGCCAATTCTAAAGAAATTCTGGACTTTATTTATAAAAATTCTTCTTTTTATGAAAAAGCTCATTTAAGATACCCTGTATATCGAATGGAATAAGACGCTGATACCGAATACTAGATACTGGATACTATATACTGGATATCAGTTACTTATACTTAGTCACTGCTACCAGGAATTAACTACCCGATCTTTACCTAAATTAATCAAGTTTCCCGTATCCGGAATCGGCATTTTTCCCTTACCTTCGCCTCCCGTTAAAAATAAACGGATAAACAATTTTTTAAATTAAAACAGGTAAAATGAGCAACTACGAATTGATGGTGATTTTTACCCCGGTGTTATCTGAAGAGGAATATAAAGCCGCTCAGAAAAAATATGAAACGCTCGTTACAGAAAACGGTGGCGAAGTAATGAACACCAAAGCATGGGGACTAAAATCACTGGCGTATCCGGTAGCCAAAAAGACCACAGGTCTTTACTGGGTTATGGAATATTCTGCGCCAACCAGCTTCAATGAAAAGTTGAAAATTCAACTTTTACGTGACGAATCAGCGATGCGTCACATGTTCACTGTACTCGATAAATACGCCGTCGAGTATAATGCCAAAAAGAGAAGTGGTGTACATTCAGGAACTCAAAAAGCGGAGGCATAATCATGGCAAAAGCAAATGAAATAAAATACCTTACAGCCATCAAGGCTGAGAAGCGTCCAAAGAAATATTGCCGTTTTAAAAAGATGGGCATTCGCTACATCGATTACAAAGACGGTGATTTCCTGAAAAAATTTCTGAATGAGCAGGGAAAATTATTGCCACGCCGCATTACCGGAAACTCTTTGAAGTTTCAGCGTAAAGTGAGCGAAGCAGTAAAGAAAGCTCGTCAGATGGCAATATTGCCGTATGTAACTGATCTTTTAAAATAAGGAGGCCATCATGCAAGTAATATTGATACAAGATGTAAATAACTTAGGCGGTGTGAATGAATTGATAACCGTAAAGAACGGTTATGGCCGCAATTATTTGATACCAAGCAAATTGGCTGTGGAAGCAAGTCCGAGCAATTTGAAGCAAATGCAGGAAAAACTAAAACAACAGGGTAAGAAAGAAGCTAAATTATTGGCTGAAGTCAACAATGTTATTGCAGTTTTGAAAGATGGTGCTTTAAAGATCGGTGCTAAAACCGGTACAAGCGGTAAAATATTCGGTAGCGTAACTTCTGTTCAGATTGCCCGTGCAATCAAAGAACAAAAAGGCTATGAAATTGACCGCCGCAGGATTCACATCATTGATGATGTGAAAGAACTGGGTACTTTCAAAGCTAAAGTTGATTTCGGTAACGGAAACGAAACTGAAGTTGAATTTGAAGTAGTAGCTGAATAATTTCAAACATCATATAATTCCGAATCCGCCTTTTAATTAAGGCGGATTTTTTTATTGCAATAAGTTATACTCAAACAGGTTCTTTAAAAATATATCGCTCCTCATAATCTACTTCGAACGATCTCAAAAAATGCCTGTACTCATCTAAAAATGTTTCCTTTCGATGGTGCATTTCCTGGTTTTGAATATACCGGATAACATTCTGTACATGGCTCTTAGAATATGAAAATGCACCGTATCCTTCCTGCCAGGCAAATGTTGACGAACAAAACTTTTTTTCTTTAATCCATTTGCTGCTTTCTGTTTTCACATTTTGTATCAATGATGAAATTGATTGCGTTGGACGCATACCAATGAAAATATGTATGTGATCAGGCATACTGTTTATCTGCAGCATCTTATGATCGTTGGCCTGGAAAATACCGGTAATGTATTTGTGTAACTCATTTTTCCATTCCTTTTGAATTAAGGACGCCCGATATTTTACAGCAAAAACAAACTGGATATGGAGTTGAGTATATGTATTGGGCATATAGAGGGGGGATTAGAAAATAAATGTACAAATTTTTGTATTTCTATGAAATAAATTAATATTTAATTACAAAATTCACAATCCCATTTGTTCCAACGGAACAGTTAAAAGGTAGAAAATCAATTTGTCGTA
>JAYSWW010000383.1:0-8260 GCA_043717805.1 Ferruginibacter sp. | reverse complement strand
GCTCTGAAGGAATAAAAGTGCTGGAGCTTAAAGTACTTGCAGACGTTGGATTGGTAGGTTTTCCCAATGCCGGCAAATCAACCTTACTATCACGTTTAACCGCAGCAAAACCCAAAATTGCTGATTATGCTTTCACTACCCTTGTTCCGCAATTGGGAATGGTTGAATACAGGGATGGAAAAAGTTTTTGCATTGCAGACCTTCCGGGAATCATAGAAGGGGCCGCCGAAGGAAAGGGGTTGGGCCATCGTTTTTTACGTCACATAGAAAGAAATTCCATCCTTCTTTTTCTGATCCCTGCAGACAGCAAGGATCACGGTGCTGAATTTGAAATACTAAGAAATGAACTGGAACAATACAACCCTGAGATGCTTCAAAAAGATTTTGTAATAGCCATCAGTAAATCAGATATGCTTGACGAAGAATTAAAAGAAGCCATTTCAAAAGAACTTCCGAAAAATATCCCACACATTTTTATATCGTCTGTTACAGGGTATAACCTTCCGCAGCTTAAAGATCTTTTGTGGAATACTTTGAATGAACCCCGGCCATAAATTTTCCCAATTAAAAGTTGAGCAGCAGTATCAGGATCATCTTAAACTATATAAAGTCATACTATCAAACTGAATTCAAACCGGTTTATTTCCTGCTCGTCTCATTCATGCTGGGCCTGATCATTTATTTTAATTACTATCATTCGGCAGAATTCAATTTCATACATTCGGGCAGAAGCCGGTTATTAAACTTTGCTGGCTATTATCTTATATTCTTCGTTCCATTTGCTGCTGCATATCTGCTGCAAATGATCTTTTATAAAAAACTTTCTTATTTTAACAACCGGTGGTTTTGGTTGATCCTGTTTATTGCCCCCGCAATTTTTTCTTTACGGGTAAATTCTAATTTTCTTCAACCCGTTATATTGCAATTATCGAATACAGATGAACAATTATTCTGGTTGCGGTGTTCCAAGTGGTTCTTGGGAATATTTACTGCCCTGATACCTGTTTATATTATATGGAAAATCAAAGACAGCAAGAAAGAACCTTTTTATGGCAGTGCTAAAGTATCAGATTTAAAACCATATTTTATTCTAATCGCATGTATGATACCTTTCATAATATTTGCAGCAACCCAACCCGATTTTTTAAAAATGTACCCGCGAGCAAAAATGGTAACCGGCTTGCAATTGCATCCCCAATATTTATATTATTTTTTACACGAGCTTTTTTATTCCCTTGATTTTATTACAATAGAAATATTTTTTCGCGGATTCCTGATCATATCATTGATAAAAATTTGTGGCAAAAAATGTATTGTGCCTGCCGCCTGTTTTTATTGTTGCATACACCTTGGTAAACCGATGGGTGAAGCCATCAGTAGTTTTGCCGGAGGTCTGTTGCTTGGCATAATTTCTTACAATACCAAAAGCATCCGGGGTGGCCTTTTTGTTCACATTGGAATTGCGTGGATGATGGAAATCGCAGGATTCATCGCTCACCAGTTTTAATCTTAACTAAATCCCGGTTTTTGAAAAAATCATTCCCGGTTGATAACAATGTATCTAAGGATTACATTTCTACTAAAGAGTAAATGATGATTTATAAAAAATAAATATTAAATTTAAAGTGGTTTCATCAACACGTTCTTAAATGATAAAATATCATTACATGAATTTTTATGGTAAAAGAATTTGTTATTATGCCATAGCGGTTTTCTTTTTAATGTTTTTATATGCCTGCCCTTTCAGTTCTCCTTACAAGCTTGATAAAGAACCATTGGTTCCCGTTGATGAAGAATTATTAGGTAAATGGGCTGCCAGTGTTATGGATATCAACGGCGAATTGCAACCCATTGAAATGACACTCAGTAAAAAAAATGAAACGGAATACGATATATTATTTACCGGAAACCTCAATGACCTCAAACCCTATAAAACAGTTTCAAATGACAGTTTAAAAGGATCCGCCTATACCAGCTTGGTTTCAGACCAGTCATTTTTAAATATTGAAATTCAGGGTCAGACTTATATCACAGAGTTGAATTATAAAAATGGCACCCTTTCATTGAAGCCATTAACCGATGGTTTTACTGCCAAATATATTTTGTCGGATGCTTCATTAAGAGCCGCAGTAGAAGTACATCTCAGAACAAGGGTAACACCCAGGTTTGATGAGCAGTTCAGCCTGAAAGAAATGGTCAGGGTAAAATGATGATCTTACATTGGTTTCATTTCAAATACTGTAATTTGCCGGTTAATCTTGCTAAATAAAAAAATATGCCACAAACAAAAATTGCGGGTGTAGGTTATTACGTTCCAAAAAATATTGTTACCAACAATGACCTTCTTCAATACATGGATACATCTGATGCATGGATACAGGAACGTTCAGGCATAAAAGAAAGGCGCTATGCAGACAGGACCGGTGAAACCACTACCACCATGGCAGTAGAAGCCGCAACAATTGCAATAGAAAGAGCAGGCATCACTGCACAGGAGATTGATTTCATCATCTTTGCTACACTAAGTCCGGATTATTATTTTCCTGGATGCGGCGTATTGGTTCAACGGGCAATGAAGATGAAAGAAATTGGCGCATTAGATGTAAGAAACCAGTGCAGTGGTTTTGTTTATGCACTCTCCATAGCCGACCAGTTTATAAAAACAGGAATGTATAAAAATATTCTTGTAATTGGAAGTGAAAAACATTCTTTTGGTTTAGACTTTTCTACAAGAGGAAGAAATATCTCAGTGATCTTCGGAGATGGTGCAGGCGCTGTTGTTGTACAACCAACTGAAAAGTCAGGCCAGGGTATTTTAAGTACACACCTGCACAGTGATGGTCAAAGTGCAGAGATACTGGCTATGTATAACCCGGGCACACATGCCAATCACTGGGTGAATGACCCGGTTGCTGATTTTGAAAATGCAGGAATTGGAAAAATGTTCATGAGCCACGAAATGATAGACAATGCACAAAACTTTCCCAATATGGATGGGCCGGCTGTTTTTAAAAAAGCGGTAGTAAAATTTCCGGAAGTTATAGCAGAAGCTCTTGCGGCAAATAAACTGGATGCAAAAGATATAAACCTGCTTATTCCTCACCAGGCCAATTTACGGATATCACAATTTGTTCAGCAAAAACTGGCATTGAGAGATGACCAGGTTTTTAATAACATAGACAAATACGGTAATACAACAGCGGCATCCATCCCGATAGCTTTGAGTGAGGCATGGGAGCAGGGGAAGATCAAAGAAGGAGATCTTGTTTGCCTGGCTGCTTTTGGAAGCGGGTTTACCTGGGGCAGTGCGTTGGTAAGGTGGTAGCAGGAAGAAACTCGTTTAAAAGTTTAAGAGTTCGAAGGTTTAAAACCATTAAACACTTAAACGTCTTAAACGATTTAAACGTTTTTTATGACTCGAAAGTTCATTTATTTTATCAATCCAATTTCTGGTACAAAAAACAAAGATGTACTTCTGAAACTGATTGCTGACAGAACCCACAAAGAAAACATACCGTACCAGGTATTGCATACAAATGCAAATGGTGACTATGCTTTTTTACCCGGAAAGATCAAAGCAGAAAACATTACGGATGTCATCATTTGTGGCGGCGATGGCACAATAAACCAGGTTGCAGCCTCGCTTATAAATATTGATGTTAATATTGGCATCATACCAATGGGTTCGGGAAACGGGCTGGCTCTTGCGGCAGGTATTTCCAGGAATGCAAACAAGGCACTTGACATTGTTTTTAAAGGAACAGCTTCATTTATTGATGGTTTTTACATCAATGAAAAATTCAGTTGCATGCTTTGCGGGCTTGGCTTTGATGCACAGGTAGCACTTGAATTTGCGAAACATCCATCCCGCGGGCTTTCAACATACATCAAACTATCCATAAAGAATTTTCTCAAAGCAAAAACTTTTCCATTTGTTATTGAATCAAACAATACAATCATTCAAACAAATGCATTTTTCATCAGCATCGCTAATAGTAACCAGTTTGGGAATAATTTTACCATTGCTCCAAAAGCCAGTCTCAGTGATGGCTTACTGGATATTGTGATCGTAAATAAAATGAATAAGATAAAATTGGTTTACAGCATTTTGAAACAGATCAGGCTTGGGAAACTGCAGCAAACATCCACAAAAAAATTCCGGGAAACAGGGATACAATATTTTCAAACGAATTCACTTGTTATTCAAAATCCTTCGGCGGCTCCGCTGCATATAGATGGAGATCCAACTGATACAGCAGCTGTATTTAAGATAAAAATTATTGAAAAGGCAATCCGCCTGTTACAAACTTAATGCTTTAAAAGTGCTGAAATAATGTCAATGGCCTCACGGTTGATCGTGCTGTTGAACGCATCTTTAACATCCCGTTTTTCCCTTCCTGTTAAATGAAAATTGAGTGCGGCGCCTTTGTCTGTTTTTTCGGGTTTATACATAAGGGGTATCCTAAGAATAGTGCTATCATTTTTCCCTCGGAAATAATTGTATTGATCTGTTTGGAAATAATCCTGCAGTTTATACCAGTTGTGCTGAAGCATGGTTGCAGGTGTTACGATCATATCTGCAACAGAATTGGTTTCATACGGTTGTTGCCAGTTATCATTTAACCTGTCGCGTAATTGTATAATCACAACGCCGGAAGTATTTTCCCTGATCCAGTCATTGAATACATCAATAAAGCGAAGGCTGGTTTCCTGCCCGTAATTATCCCGTAACCCTGCATCCATTACATCAATAACAGGATTGCTTGGCAACCATACGTTCGGCAATACATATGGAAATGTTGCATTCATACGCAATGCAGTCAGCATTCGAAGGTTCATAGGTTGTTGCTGATGAAACAATGCCGAAAAATCAACCGCATCCGGATTGGCTGTACGATTCCCGGATAAATAAGCAGGCTTCATCATAAAACTCAATGGCTGTGTACTGATCATCAGTTTTCTTCCGTCACTTTTGATCACAGAATTAAAAATGATAAGCGGAACCCTGGCATTGTAATCATCCGCCGCCAGGTCTTTGAGTTGTTTATCAAGAAGATTGTCCGTGTTGTCTGATAATTTTTTTTCAAATGCGTATCCACGGTCTTTTACATATTTATAATCTCCAACTTTGAATTTTTGAGCTGGCGCAAAAATATCCCTTGCAATCATTGAGCTGAATACAGGGTTTAACAGGTCGCCTGCAATATTATCAGTATACCGGCTGTCACTGATATTTAATTTTTTATCCGAAAGCTTTTGCCTGTATAATTCCCGGTAATAGCTGGCTGCAAGCATTCCGCCACTGGCACCACTGATTAAAAATGTATGCTGCATTAAATTTCCCCGGGTAATACTATCCAGTTTTTGTAAGGAATTCATGACAAATGCTGCGCTTCGTAAACCACCTCCGCTTACATTAATAAATACCATGACCGGTTTTTCCATTTGCTGTTTTACTTTCCAGTTATTCAGTATCCGGATCATATTTTCTTTATCAGCAGCAATTTGTTCATTACTGCACAGGGCACGGAGTGATTCTTTGTTATATGCAGGACGCAGATCTTTATTTACATAATCTATACCATATGCTTTATTTCTTGGGTCGATCACTTCATTTTGATATAGGAAATTAATGAAGATGATGAGTACAATAGCTGCCGTAAGGCTCCAGCTTTGCAGAAAATAAGAGAGTGAACCGATCACGGCTGTCATAATAGCAAGAAATATGAGAATACTTGCAGCGGCAGGCATTTCGAAATATTTATTTTCCAATAAAAATCCCACTGCGATCAAAAAGACAAAAGCCAGTAAAATACTTGCAATAGCAGCAATATGATGCCTTTTAAAAATACTGTCTAAAAAATCCTGCCGGTAATGGCTCACATTGCGGGCTTTACGGATTCGGAATTTTCCGCTAAAATAAAATCCCACCTTTAAAGCAAATTCATGTTCTATGTGATGCTTCTCCCTAAATGCTTTATTAAACAATACAGGATTACTAACGATTGGTGCCATGGTTCTAACAATTGTTTTTTCAGCACCAAAAAAATAAGCCAGTGAAATTGCAAGCAGAATGAAAAAACCAAGTAGGATACCCCCGATCTCTGTAAACACTTCGGCAGTACTCATCAACTCACGATAATCATTGAAACGGTATAATTTAATAAAGTAGAAAAGCATGAAAAACAATGGCAGTATGGCATTGTTGATACAATATTTTAAAAACGGATGGGTTGTGGTAGCTAAAAATTTAAACCGCTTACTGTGTAATATAAAAGTGGTTACATTCCAGCTCATGATAAATACGCCCAAAGCAATACCGGTGATCAATGCGCCTAACACATTCACAGAGCCGAGGTACTCCGGTGAAAAAAACAATGCATCAGCCCCATAACTTTTCATAAAACCACTGTTGATCGTACTGGCAAGAATAAACCAGAACAATAACAATATCTGGTATTTTCTAAAATGAAGAATTAACAGTTGTAAGGGAAAGGAATAATAAATATCTTTTATCAGTTGCTTCATAATAAGCGGTTGCTTAAAATTACTACAAAATAAATACATCGGTTCGGGCTCAGGAAATCAGTTGCCTGTTCTTTTTTACTAAAAACATTAAAGAAACCATACACATAGTTAAAAGCATCGCTGTAAACTGGTGTGAAAGGCCGAGCCAGAGGAACCAGCCTGTATTTGTTGCGTTTACAACCGTTAGTATGCCCAGTATCACTTGAGATACTAATAAAATCATCAGGGTAGCCCGCAATTTCATGAAGACCAGGTTGCCGGTATTTTTGGAAGATCTCAAATAAAAAACAATAGAAATTACCAGGAGTAAATATGCAAGGCCCCTGTGAATAAAATGTATGGCAATTTTATTATTGATGAGATTTTTTGTCCAGGGAGATAATTCATTGAATGCAGAAGGAAAAAAATTCCCGTTGATATCAGGCCAGGTTGGTGCCGATTGAGCTGCTCTTAAGCCGGCCATGAAACCACCATATACCAATTGAAAAAAAAGTAGAACTAAAATACCCGTTAACATATTTTTTAACCCGCTGTTGTAAACCTTTTGTTGCATACCGGGCAGTAACCCAAGAGCAAACCAAAGTGTAAATGCAAGAACGATGAGTGCTGCAATAAAATGTGTGGATAGTTCAATGTGTCCCACAAAATATTTTTCCGGTACCAGCCCGCTTTTAACCATCAGCCAGCCTATTGCTCCCTGCAATCCTCCCAGAAAAAATAATATGATCATGGGGGTAACCATGGTACGGTTCATTTTTTTCCTTATTAGAAAATAAATCAAGCCGGCAAGGAAAACCAGTCCTATTAGCCGGGCCCATTGCCGGTGTGCCCACTCCCAGAAAAAAATAAATTTAAAATCGCTCAAAGAAAAATGCTGATGTACATATTTAAACTGGTCCGTGGTACGGTATTTTTCAAATTCTATTTGCCAGGAAGCGTCATTGAGAGGCGGCAAAGCTCCGGTGATCGGTTTCCATTCCGTGATAGATAGGCCGGATTCTGTAAGCCTGGTGATACCTCCAAGTAATACCTGAACTACGATCATCCCAACACCTATCAAAAGCCAAATGGCAACCTGCCTGTTATTTTTTTCATTTATGATTTTATCCATAAGATGGCAAAGGTAATACAGCAATGATTGTTATAGTCAAACCTATAGCCTTTTACAAATATTTGCAGATATTTGTCAAACAAAATGCTGCAAGCTTACTTACACAAATCAAAAACCGAAGCCGGCCTGGATGAAGCAGGACGGGGATGTTATGCAGGTCCTGTCTTTGCAGCGGCTGTTATTTTACCAAAAGATTTTTATCATCCTTTACTGAATGACAGCAAGCAGTTAACAGAAAAACAGCGAAATGAATTGAGGCCGGTAATTGAAAATGAAAGTATTTCATTCGGCGTTGCCGCTGTTGAAAACACCGAAATAGATGAATTAAATATTTTACAGGCTTCTTTTAAAGCTATGCACCTGGCCCTGGATAAATTGACCATAACCCCTCAATGGCTGTTAATAGACGGCAATCGTTTTAAATCCTATAAAGGAATAGGTCATAGTTGTATCATTAAAGGAGATGGTATTTATGCTTCTATTGCAGCTGCCAGTATATTGGCCAAAACCTACAGAGACGAATATATGCTGCAATTGCATTCAGAATATTCATATTATGGATGGAATAATAATAAAGGATATGGCACAGCAGAACACCGTATGGCCATTGCAAAAAACGGG
>JAYSWW010000382.1:0-3230 GCA_043717805.1 Ferruginibacter sp. | reverse complement strand
CGCTTAAAGCTTTGCCAAGGATCACTATGTCTGGTCTTACGTTTTCAATATCACATGCCAGCATGGTTCCTGTTCTACAGAGGCCCGACTGAATTTCATCAGCTACCATCAGAACATTGTATTCCCGGCACAAGATCCTTACACCGGTATAATATCCATCATCCGGAACAACAACACCCGCTTCACCCTGGATGGGTTCGAACATAAATGCGGCAACATTTTTATCCTGTAAAGCTTTTTCCAGTGCCGGGAGGTCATTGAATGGAATAACTTCATAGCCCGGAACAAAAGGACCAAAATTATTTTTAGCGGTTGGGTCTGTGCTGAAAGAAATAATTCCAACAGTCCTTCCGTGAAAGTTTGAAGAACAAACAATGATCTTAGCCTGGTCCTCAGCAATTCCTTTTACTTCATACCCCCACTTACGGCTAAGCTTAAGGGCAGTTTCAACCGCTTCCACACCCGTATTCATCGGCAATACTTTGTCATAGCCGAAATAAGAAGTGATAAATGCTTCATATTCACCCAGCAGGTTACTGTGGAATGCCCGGGAAGTGAGGGTAAGTTCCTGCGCCTGTTCAATCAATGCATGTATGATCTTTGGATGACAATGACCCTGGTTAACTGCAGAATATCCACTGAGAAAATCGTAATATTTTTTATCATCCACATCCCAGAGCTGTACCCCCGATCCTTTTTTAAGAACAACCGGCAGCGGATGATAATTATGTGCACCGTGTTTTTCTTCCAGGTCAAGGTAATGTTGAGTAGTTGATGTTACTGAAATTGTTGAATTCATAAATTGATTTTATATAGCTAAAAAGAGTGGAAAAAACAGAAAATGTACTCCCGCTGAGGGGAGCCCGGGAATGGTTATCCTCGATGATTCAGCAAATCAAGGTTGCTGTAAAGAAATTCCTGTATAGTAGATTTGTAGTTGATGGGTCAAAATTAAAAAATTAAACCCATTTGGAGAAGTAATGGGAAGGAAATTTAAAAACAACATCGGTTTTCTTATCAAAAATTCCAAAAACCGTGCTGCCACTGCCTGTCATAGATGTAAATACAGCATTTTGCCGGATCAGTGCAGATTTCAAGTCGGCTATTTCCGGGTGGGCCTCAAAAACGGGCTTTTCAAAATCATTCTGAATTTGCTGTTGCCAGGATGTAACCGGCATTGCCAGTGATGCTTTCAGATCATAGTCTTTTTTCCCTATTGAAATATTGGAAAATGCCCAGCCGGTATTGATATGAATGCCCGGATTTACCAGTAATATTTTATATGCTGAAAGGTCCAGAGAAATTTCTTCAAGTATTTCTCCACGCCCGGTTGCATAACAGGGCTTATTCAAAACAAAGAACGGGCAATCGCTTCCAAGGTTCAACGCATAGCTCAACAGTTGCTTTGAAGATATGTTCAGTTCAAATTTTTGAGCCATCATTTTTAATACAAATGATGCATCAGCAGAACCACCCCCAAGCCCTGCACCCATGGGAACGGCTTTGTGCAGGTGCAATTTAATTTTTGGTAATTGGGGGAAATCTTTTTTTAATAAATTGTATGCTTTTATACAAAGATTGTCTTCATCTTTTCCGGTGATCATTAATCCGGACTGTGTATAGGAAATTTCTTTTTTATTGGCAGGAAATTCTATGATCTCAGCAGCATCTTTCAAGTTAACAGGGACAAAAACAGTTTCTATATCATGAAATCCATCCGGCCTTTTATTTACAACATGAAGCCCAAGGTTGATCTTACAATTTGGAAATACGACCATCGATAAATTATTAATTATCAATTATTAATTTTAAATTAATAATTATTTCTTCCCCCTGCTTTTAATTTCATCCCTGATAGCAATGGCTTTGATGTAATCTTCATGCTCCAGTACTTCTGTAAGCAGTGTATTCAATTCTTCCAGTGTCATAGATTGTAAATTATCCTTACCGCCAGTTTCAGAAGTAACAGCTCCCGTAGTGGTTTTCTTCTGATCATCTTCCATCAATACACCGGCCTGGTCAAGGATATTATCAAATGTAAAAATGGGGCATCCAAAGCGCACTGCAAGGGCCAGTGCATCGGAAGTTCTTGAATCGATTTCTACGGTATCATTGGCAGAACTACAAACCAGTTTGGAATAAAAAATGCCTTCCTGAAGATCATTGATGACTATTTCATGCAATTCAACATTGAAAGCCATCATAAAATTTTTCATCAGGTCATGCGTAAGCGGGCGGCTGGGATTCATACGTTCAAGCGCAACCGCAATTGCCTGTGCTTCAAAACCACCAATAACGATCGGCAACCTGCGGAGACCATTTATCTCTCCCAATACGACCGCATATGAATGGGTTTGGGTGATGCTGTGTGACAATGCTACTATTTCCAGTTCTATCTTTTTCATCCCGTTCTGCTGATTTTATACAAATATAAAAACAAATGCCTTTCAAATTTAATGGAAAGGCATCTAAATGGAAAGCTTTTATAAAATCCCGGGATATTATACCCCTTTTATTTTCTTAACAGCATCAATGATCTTTGGCATTACTTCAAAAGCGTCTCCCACAATACCGTAATCTGCAGCCTTGAAGAAAGGGGCTTCCGGATCTTTATTTATAACAACAATGGTTTTACTCCTGTTAACTCCTGCCAGGTGCTGAATAGCGCCTGAAATGCCAATTGCAATGTACAAATTTGGTGCTATGGCCAGCCCGGTTTGTCCTACGTGTTCGTGGTGAGGCCTCCAGTCAGAATCTGCAACAGGGCGGCTGCATGCGGTTGCTGCACCCAGTAAGGTTGCCAGTTCAGTAACCAGTCCCCAGTTCTCCGGGCCTTTTAAACCGCGTCCGCCACTTACCACAACTTCCGCTTCACTCAATGGTATTTCCCCAACAACTTTATCAACCCCGGTTACAGTTACTTTAGCTTTTTCAACCGTTGCAGCAAACGGAGCTATTTCTGCTGTTCCTGTTGTGGTTACAATGTTGAATGAATTCGGATTCAGGGCTATGATTTTTTTGGCACTGGTTACAGCTATATTGGCAAATGCTTTTCCACTGAAAACTGTTTTCTTAACGATAAATCCATTTTCAAGGCCTGGCAATGCGATTGCACCCGAAACCAATCCTGCTTTCAAACGCACACTCAATCTTGGTGCTATGGATTTGCCGGAAGTATTGTTTGAAAAAATGATCACATCAGCCCCGGTAGCCTCCACTGCCTGTGCAAT
>JAYSWW010000381.1:0-3238 GCA_043717805.1 Ferruginibacter sp. | reverse complement strand
TGTTTTGAAAATCTATTATAGGCAGTAAATACATCTTTCCAGTATTGTGTTGCATTCACTTTATCGAGTGATGTTTTGATAACAGGTCTCATTTTTTCAACCAGACTTGCTGATGTATTCTTTTTAAGAAATTCTGTAGCCGCAAAATCATTTCCCCTTAGAATACTTAACCCGTCTTTTAAACTCATCTGCCTGATGGCATCCCAGAAAATAGTTGATATACCGCCGGCAGCATCCTCAGCGGCCCTGTTCATAGAAAGAATAGCTTTGTCTACCAATGCCGACATTCCGAAGTTCCTCAAAGTTTTTTCTGCTTTCTTTGCTTCATCAGGCATCAATATTTTGATTGCCGCATCAGAAAAGAATCCATTTACCTTACTCAGTTTCTTTGAACTGCTGTCTGTTCCAATGGTAAGTGCCTCCTTAAGCCCCTTTATTATGTCGTCATTTGAAAGTGGCACTTTTCCACCTGAATGCTGTGAAATAACAGCAGATACTTTAGTACTGTCTTTCCCCAATGCTTTGTTGATACCACCAAGCAAACTTTTTTGTGCATTTGCAACATAAGCCATTGTTACAACAACTAGGAACATTCCGATTTTTTTCATAAGAATAAAATTTCATTTATACCTCGCAAAAATAATGGGAATGATGCTAACAAAGGGTTAAAATGGTTTTAAGTTTATGATTACAACTTAAATCCATATATTAATTCGAATCTTACCTGTTTTAAGAGAATAATTTTTCTTACATTTACAAAGTGTTCAACAGCAAATCATATATAAACTTCTACAGGCTTTCTGCCTATATATCCATTATGATGAATGGAACTTCGGAATGATTTATTAGTAATATTTTACAGATCAGACATTTAGAATAATTCCCAAAACGCATTTATCGTTTCAAACGGTTTCAGCGTTTTCAATCGTTTTCAACACAAAAAAAAAATAACATGAAAATAGCGATCCTCGGTGCAGGCATGGTCGGTAGTGCCATTGCCATAGACCTTTCAAAAAAATTTGATGTCACTTCTTTTGATATCAGTGAAAAAAACCTTTCAGCATTACAACAACATAAATCTATAACATGTATTAAAACCGACTTGTCTTTGTATATCAGCTATCCCGCAATGTTAGCTGAATTTGACATGGTTGTTTCAGCAGTCCCGGGCTTTATGGGCTACCAAACTTTACAAGCCATTATTGAATCCGGAAAAGATGTGGTTGACATTTCATTCTTCCCGGAGAATGCCCTGGAGCTTGATGAAGCTGCCAGGCAAAAAAATGTTACCTGCATAGTTGATTGCGGGGTAGCCCCCGGTATGAGTAACCTTATTTTAGGATACCATGATACGCAAATGCAGATCGAAAGTTTTGAATGCATGGTGGGTGGTTTGCCAAAAAAAAGAATAAAACCGTTCGAATACAAAGCCCCCTTCTCTCCCATTGATGTTATTGAAGAATATACAAGGCCCGCCCGTTATGTAGAAAATGGTCACATAGTAACCAGGCCTGCCATGAGTGATACTGAATTGATAGATTTCGACCATATTGGCACGTTGGAATCATTCAATACCGATGGATTGAGGAGTATTTTATTTACCATGAGCCATATACCCGACATGAAAGAAAAGACACTGCGTTATCCCGGACATATTGACCTGATGAAGGCATTGTTAAAAGCTGGTTTCCTGGCAAAAGATGAAATCATTTTGAACAATGAAAAAATCAGGCCCATTGATTTCACTACCTCATTGCTTTTTGATCAATGGAAACTTCAGCCGGAAGAAGAAGAATTTACGATCATGAAGATCATCATAAAAGGGAAAATGGCCGGTAAACAAATGGCGGTTTCTTATTTATTGTTCGATGAATACGATGCAACAACAAAAACATCTTCAATGAGCCGGACGACCGGCTATACTTGTACTGCTGCCATTAATTTACTGGCAGAAAAATTATTTACCAGGAAAGGGGTTTTCCCACCTGAAATGCTCGGAAAAGAAAAAGATTGTTTTGATTATATTTTAAATTACCTGTCTGAAAGAAATATAACTTATCATAAAACAATTACAGCCTGATATTTTAAAGTTTTACCACTTTAAGTATTTTTTTATCAGCACCTGTACCGATTTTTAAAATATACAATCCGGGATTCAAAGTTGAAAGATCAATTGTAACTTTTTCTGAAAACAGTATTTGTTGCAAAACAGGTTTTCCCTGCATATTATAAATCGTACAGTTTTTACCAATCAGTTCAAATTCATTTACCGGAATAATATTCAAAATATTTTGAACGGGATTCGGGAATAACTGTATACCAGGTGCTGGCTTTACAACGGGAAGTGTATCATTTGGCAATGGACCAGCTGTTGCGAGTGAACTATCGCAGGCAAATGAATTCAGGAAAGAATTTTTTGAACCATTCAAAGCAAACAATGCCCTCATTTTATTTTTTTGCCCCGATGTAAACATATTCATGCATGCATCATCTGTAAAATCCATAAAATTCATGAACATATCTCCATTGGAATTGGGAGAACAGCTTGTTACATGTGGGAACGAGGGACAATTAAAATTATAACCCGACTGACTTGGTGTATCATCCACATCATCTGAACCACAACTGGCATCTCCCCATAAGTGTTTTAAACCAAGCCAGTGGCCAACTTCATGTGTTGTTGTGCGGCCCTTATCAAAAGGCCGACGCAGGAAACCCGTTTTGCCGAAAACATCATATTTAATAACTAACCCGTCTTTTTCTGCCGGACCTCCCGGAATGGTTGCATAACCTAAGCTTCTTCCAAATAAAGAACAAACCCAAATATTCAAATACTTTTTATTATCCCACGCATCATCACCGCCTGCTGATGAAAACTTCATTCCATCATCACCCAGAAAAAATTCTTTGCCGGTATATTTTCGGACAATTCCATTTGTTGAATTACCATTCGGACTTACCTGAGCCAGGCAAAACTTGATCCTTGTATCAGCACTTGCAGACCTGAACGCAAATGGTGTATTAGATGCATCTACATTCAGCCTCCTGAAATCACTGTTTAGAACTTCGATTTGTGACCGGATCTGCTCATCTGATATATTTTGTTCAGCGGTATTAAAAATCAAATGCACTACCACCGGAATTGAAATAATTTCATTTGGCAAAGTATCCCTGAAATGGCCTGTGATACTGCCGGGTTTCTGAACCTCAGGCTTAAAGTAGTTTAAAGTATAAGAAG
>JAYSWW010000039.1:0-2287 GCA_043717805.1 Ferruginibacter sp. | reverse complement strand
CCGCGGTATCAATATATATGTTATGTACAATATGCCTTTTAAATCCGATCCCCGTTTCAGTATTGCCGCAGGAGTTGGAGTAAGTAACAGCAATATCTTTTTTAAAAAGATGAATGTTGAGATCAACTCTAATAAAGCGGTACTTCCTTTTACAGCAACCGATTCAACCAATAATTATAAAAAATACAAGCTGGCTACATCTTACCTTGAAATTCCAATTGAATTCAGGTTTACTTCAAATCCCGCAACACCGAATAAATCAGTTAAAGTAGCCCTGGGCGCCAAAGTGGGAACCAGGCTTGATTCTCATACCAAAGGAAAGACCTTACGCGACGCTTCGGGTAAAACCATTGTAAACGCTACAGATAAAGTAAATGACAAGACCTTTTTCAATGGTACCAGGATAGCTGCCACAGCCCGTATTGGTTATGGTAATTTCACTGTATTTGGAGCCTATAGTTTTTCCCCTATTTTTAAAGACGGTGTGGCATCAGATATCAAGTTATTGCAGGTGGGTTTAACCTTCAGCGGATTGTAGAAATGACCGATGTTCGATTTTCAACATCAGCCATATAGAAATTATTACAAAATAAAAATCCCGGTCACTGATCCGGGATTTTTATATAACAGAAATTGTATTTTTTAAACTGTTATTGATCCGTTTTCTCCCAATCGCTGTTTTTTGTTTTCAATCATCTAATTTTGCCACTCAACATGTGTATCCCCGTATCATGAGTGACGAAATTAAACACGAATGTGGCCTTGCTTTCATTCGCCTGCGTAAGCCCTTTAGTTATTACCAGCAAAAATATAATTCAGCATTGTATGGTTTAAACAAGCTATACCTGTTGATGGAAAAACAACACAACCGCGGGCAGGACGGTGCCGGCATCGCAACCGTAAAACTCAATACAGAACCCGGTTACCCTTTTATGCATCGCATCCGCAGCAGTGCCAATCAACCCATCGCAGATCTTTTTTCAAAAATATGGAGTGAAATAAGCGAAGTTCAAAAACAGCAGCCGGATATTATAAATCATCCCGGGCTGATGAAGGGGCACATCAATGTAATGGGTGAAGTGTTATTGGGTCACCTGCGTTATGGTACACAGGGAAAAAACAATGTTGAATTTTGTCACCCGTTCATTAAAAGAAATACAATTCCAACAAGAAATCTTGCACTGGCGGGAAATTTCAATTTGGTAAACACCGATGAGCTGTTTAAACTGGTAAATATAAACCCCGGTGAATTCCAGTCACAAAGTGATCTTGCGGCGATGATGGAAATACTGCACCATTTTTTAATAAAAGCCGATGAAAGCTCCCCGGTTCAAATGGATATTACAGCTGTACTAAAAAAAGCAGTTCCCCTTTTTGACGGAGGATTCAACTTTGCGGGCCTGGTAGGCAACGGAGATGCCTTTGTTATGAGAGATGCTCATGGCATAAGGCCTTCATATTATTACATCAATGATGATGTTATTGTTGCCGCAAGTGAAAGGGCGGCCATACGCACTGCATTTAATCTCGAAGAAAATGAAGTGATGGAACTGATGCCCGGATGCGCCCTGATCGCTAAAGCAAACGGAACTTTTACGATCGAACAGATCGTTCCGGCATTGGAAAGAAAGGCATGCAGTTTTGAAAGGATCTATTTCAGCCGTGGCAGCGACGAAAAAATTTACCGTGAAAGGATTGCACTTGGTCATAACCTTAGCAGCACAGTACTAAAAGCAGTTGACTATGATCTGAAGAATACCATTTTTTCATTTATACCCAACACAGCAGAAACAGCTTTTTATGGTTTGATTAAAGGAGCCGAAGATTACCTGAACCATATAAAAATAGAACGCATCCTCAGTTGGGGGAAAGACCCTGCCTACCGGCAGGCAGGTTTTGATGAAGAGAAACTTTCGGAAATGGTTAACCGCAGGATCAGGATCGAAAAGATAGCTATTAAAGATGCCAAACTCCGGACGTTTATAACTGAAGACAGCAGCCGCAACGAAATGGTACAGCACGTGTATGATATTACTTACGGAACCGTTCGAAAAAACCTGGATACCCTGGTTGTAATTGACGACAGCATTGTAAGAGGCACCACGCTTAAAGAAAGCATCATCCGGATGCTGGGAAGGTTGAAACCCAAAAAGATCATTGTTGTTTCTTCAGCCCCGCAAATAAGATACCCCGATTGTTATGGGATAGATATGAGTAAAATGGGTGATTTTATTGCCTTTAAAGCTGCGGTGGCATTGCTGCAGGAAAGAGGACAGGAAAATGTATT
>JAYSWW010000380.1:0-21137 GCA_043717805.1 Ferruginibacter sp. | reverse complement strand
AGATCATTAAAACGGGTAAAATAACAGAAGTACTCAGTGGCAAACCAAATGTACTTGTCCAGATATTAAAAGAACCCATTGCAGCAAAAGGTCCGCGTCTTAGTTGTGAACTTTCTCTGCCGGGCAGGTTTGTTGTGGTTACTCCATTCAATGACATAGTAGCGGTTTCCCGCAAAATTCATTCTTCTGAAGAAAGAAAAAGACTGCATAAAATTATTGAAGCCATTAAACCTAAAAACTTAGGTGTAATTGTACGTACTGCTGCCGAAGGAAAACATACTGCAGAACTTCATGAAGACCTGTTGAGATTAATTGCAACATGGAAAACCATCCAAACAAATCTGAAAGGAGCAGTGCCCCCGGCAAAGATATTAAGTGAACAAGGCAAAACAACAAGCATGTTACGCGATCTGCTCTCTGAAGATTTTAATAAGATCGTTGTAAATGATAAAAACATTTTTACAGATACAAAGAATTATATACAGCGTATTGCACCTGACAAAGCTGAGATAGTATCATATTATAATAATGGCCTGCCGATTTTTGACAATTTTGGTATCACCAAACAGGTTAAAGCTGCATTCGGAAAAACAGTTAACCTTCCAAGCGGAGCGTACCTGATTATTGAACACACTGAAGCATTGCATGTAATAGATGTTAACAGCGGATATAAAAGTGTAAGCAATAACCAGGAACAAAATGCACTGGAAACAAACCTGGAAGCAGCCGAAGAAATTGCCCGCCAGTTAAGGTTAAGAGACCTGGGCGGAATCATTGTTGTAGACTTCATAGATATGAAGTTGATGGATAACAAGAAAAGGCTAGCAGATGCCATGGACCAGTTCATGCGCACCGACCGTGCCAAACATGCGGTACTTCCAATAACCAAATTCGGATTGATGCAGATAACCCGGCAGCGTATGAAGCCGGAAATGAATATCAATACCAGTGAAGTTTGTCCAAGTTGTAATGGCACCGGAAAAATTTCATCCACCCTGATCCTGGAAGATGAAATAGCAAAGAACCTGAGCTACCTCATCATGCAAAAACACAAAGGCCTTACCATAGAAGTCCACCCCATCGTTTATACTTACCTCACTTCCGGTTTCCCAAGCCGTAGAAGAAAATGGTGCTGGAAGTTCAAACAAAAAATAAAGGTTAAATCCAATTCTACCAATCACTTAACTGAATTCAAATTCTTTGACGACAGTGATGAAGAAATTAAACTATAGTATTCCAACGTTTTTCTTTCGGTGATCAATTCCAGGAATATTCGTTTATCAATGACTTTAAAACCGCAGCCTTTGTTTTTTTATGGTTTTGTAAATTTTAGTTTTTTGATTACCCTGATAACTTTAATAGCTGCCTGCTCAAAATTATGAATGCCAGTTACTAATAAAATTCAATCAATACCTTAATAGCACGTTACACTTCTAACATTAACTTTTCCGGATAACACAAACTCTTTACATTTACAGGTACATAAAAATTATTTGAAAAAAATAATCACCATACTCATTTTAACATCTTATACTTTCGGAACATTGTTTTTACCAATGGGCGACTTTTCAATGCTGGAAGATATTCGGGAAATGTATCGTCACTGTAAAGCAACTGAAGATAAGGACATGACAGCCGTTGACTTTGTTACAGATCACCTGTTAAATATTGACGGGGTGTTTGACAAACACGAAAACGGAGACAATCAAAAACCACATTCACCCATTCAATTTCAACATCATGCCCAGTCGACATTTATTTTGATAACTGAATTCAGCTATCCAATTGCAAAGTATTTTCCTGTAAACATTAAACCTTCAAGTCACTTAGTTAACTTTCATACTTCAGGCTATATTGCTAAGTTTTTCCACCCACCCATTGCTTAATTATATTTATTTACTGAGTCAATCAGGGATTCCCCTTTATTTTTTCTAAACTATGTTGCCGACAGGCAACTAATAAACCATTTATAAAATGAAAAATATATTCCTGGCACTGTTAATAACAGTGTTAATCAGCCATTCAGCTTTAGCGCAAAAAATAGCTGCCGGCAAAGTGCCTGCTGCCGTTCATTCAGCTTTCAAAAAAATGTTCCCGGACGCTGCAAAAACAAGCTGGGAAATAGAGAATACAAAAGAGTTTGAAGCAGGTTTCAAATTAAATGGCAAAGAACTATCTGCCAACTTTGACAACACCGGAAAGTGGCTGGAAACTGAAACTGAAATAAAAATTTCAGCTTTACCTGCTTCTGTAAGTAATGCTATAAAAAAAGATTTTGCAGGTTTTAAAATTAAGGAAGCAAGTAAAATTGAAAGTGCAAAAAACGGGAATTGTTATGAAGCAGAAATTGAAAAAGGCAAAGACAGCTTTGATGTATTGTTTACTCCTGATGGTAAATTTTTGAGCAAAACGATCAACAATAAGGAAAAAGAAGAAAAGGATTAAACTATCATTATGGAAGCACCGTTAAGCGGTGCTTCCATTTTTAATTTCAGACAAGATGACAAAAAATAAAAAACTCATTCAACAAGTACTGGGAATTCTGGTGGCAGCAAATGCACTGGTATTTTTAGTACTCGCATACCTGCAGGTATTTTCTTCCACTCCCAGGGCAATTGTTTTCATTGACTTTTGGGGAAGGCTTTGCGTATATTCACTTTGGTTCACAGGATATGCTCTTTACCGGAAATATTTACCGGGTAAAAGCATTTTGAAAACCTTTATCATTTTTATTGTATGCCTGAACATCCCTGTTTTTTTAACGCTTGGTTATATGAATAAACTTTCGCCCGACCTTGCAACATTGCCATTCATCGATTTTTGGGGAAGATTAACTGTTTATTCATTGTGGTTTATGGCATATGAATTGTACCGCAACTATATGCAAGACGGCAAATCTGAAATTAATACTATATAGGCACATGAATAAATTACCTGCAATTACCCTTTCATTCTGGATAATGAAAATATGTGCAACCACTTTAGGAGAAACTGCCGGAGACCTGTTATCAATGACCCTGCATGTTGGTTATGCCATCAGTTCAGTCATACTGCTGAGTTTCTTTTTTGCAACATTGTTTGTTCAGCTTACTACAAAGCAATTTCATCCAGTTATTTACTGGGCTGTAATTCTTTCAACAAGCACAGCAGGAACTACCATGTCTGATTATATAGACAGAACTATGGGCTTAGGTTATGCTACAGGTTCATTTATCCTGGTTTCGCTTCTTATCATTATACTTATAATCTGGAAGTCAACAGAAAAATCTTTATCAGTAACAAATATCAGATCTTTTAGAGGCGAAATATTCTATTGGACAGCTATTTTATTTTCCAATACTTTGGGAACTGCATTGGGAGATTTTCTTGCAGACAATTCAGGGCTTGGCTTTTCTGGTGGTGCTATTCTCATCGCAAGCTTATTAGTACTTATTGTGTTGGCTTATTATTTCACCAAAATTTCTCACATCATTTTATTTTGGATCGCTTTTGTTTTAACCAGGCCATTTGGAGCAACTTTTGGAGACCTGTTAACCAAATCTACTGAGAAAGGTGGATTGAATGTCGGAACCATTGGATCTTCATTGATACTTTTTGGAATACTGATCATTTTAATTTTCATTTCCATTGTTAAACTTAATAAAGAAAAAAGAAAACTGGAATTAAAGCTTTTATGATAAGATCAAATAAAATATTCTGAACAAAAATGTTAATAAGATCAAAAATTTAATTTTAAATCCGCTCTGGAAATTATTAAATTACTTTATGAATAGTATCAAATTTTAAATAAATTTATTGTCCAAAAATAATTAAAATGAGAACCCAGATATTTATCAATCTACCGGTGAATGATCTTGAAAGATCCATGGCTTTCTATACCAAAATGGGTTTTACAAACAATCCACAATTTTCTGATGACACCGGAAAGTGCATGGTTTTTAGTGAAGAGATATTTGTAATGATCTTAACTCATGAAAAATTCAGTTTTTTTGCAACAAAGCCCATTACAGACGTTTCAAAATCTACAGCCGTTTTACTTTCACTTTCGGTAGAAAGCCCTGATAAAGTAAATGAAATAGCTGACAATGCTGTTTCAGGCGGAGGAAAAGAACCGGTAGCAGCAAAGGATTACGGATTTATGCAACAGAGAACTGTGGAAGATCCGGATGGCCATACCTGGGAAATATTTTATATGGACATAAGTAAAATGCCCCAAAAACCTTAAAAACATAAAATATGACAAATCAACTGTACCCTTGTTTATGGTTTGATGGAAAAGCCAAAGAAGTTGCAAGCTATTATTGTTCGATTTTTAAAAATTCAAAAATTATTTCTGAAAATCCATTCGTGGTTATTTTTGAATTGAATGAAAATAAATTTATGGGATTGAACGGCGGGCCGGAATATAAATTCTCTCCGGCAACATCATTTGTAATAGAATGTGAAACACAAACAGAAATTGATTATTACTGGGAGAAGTTGGGCGAGAACGGTGTTTATAATAAATGTGGCTGGCTTGATGATAAATTTGGTGTAACCTGGCAAATTGTACCGACTGTTTTAGGTAAACTAATGTCCGACCCCGAAAAAGCCCCCAGGGTAATGTATGCATTTATGCAAATGACAAAATTTGATATTGAAACTTTATTGAATGCCTGAAAATAAATGACTACAAATTTAAATTTTGTAAAACCTCATTGTAAAACCAAAATACTTATTTAATTAAAACTTAATAATAACCTGAAATTCGCAGTTCCAGTGGTTCCAAAGTCTGGTTTTTTTATACTCTTTTCTAAATTTGAAATTTGTTCGTCTTTTATAAAAGCTGATAAAATAATTCTTACTAAAATCCGTTAAAAATAATAACCAAATAAATTATGAAAATCAATAACCTTAAAATCAATGTTAGCATCCTATTCCTGTTAACATTAATATTTTCTTCTTTTTCCTGCAAAAAAAATAGACGAGTTTTTAACTTTCGAAATTACCAACGTAAGCTATATATCGATCAATGGTACAAGTCCTGTGAATTTACCTCTTAACATTGCATCACCCGATGTTACAACCAATTCTTCTCAACAATTTCAAAATAACAATACAAGTGTAACTCATATAAAAGATATACGGCTTAAGAATTTACAACTAAGTATTTCCAGCCCTACCAGTCAAACATTTGCATTCCTCAAATCTGTTCATATTTATATTTCCACCAATGCTTCAAATGAAATAGAACTTGCTTCGCTGGATAATATTTCATCAAGTGCAAGAACTATTATCTTAACCCCTACACAGGGAAAGCTGGATGAATATGTAAAAGCATCCAGTTATAAATTAAGGTCTTCAATTGTAACGCAGCAGGTGCTGACACAAAATGTTGAAATAAGAATTGACAGCAAGTTTAATGTAACTGCTACCCTTTAACCACTTTTTCAGCCACAAAAGTGCATTTCACGGTTAGTCCTGTTTAATTTTTTTGTATAAAATTAATGACAGGAAAACCAATGAGTAATCATTTATAATATATAAGAACGCAGCTATTTGTTTTCAAATGCGATAAGTACATGTTTCAGCATTTATAAATATTAATTGCATAATTTACGAATGAACTCTAATTTCATTTTTCAAATATCATTCACATGTCCAGATCAATAGTAATTTTAATTTTTTCCATTTTTATCAGTATCAATGTTATAGCATCTTCTGAAAGCGATTCTGCTTTTGTTGAGATCCCTGTCACTTTGCATACTCCTACCGGCGACATCTTTGGTACTTTAACGATCCCGAAAATATCAACAAAAATACCCGTTGCTTTAATCATTGCCGGCTCAGGACCTACAGATAGAAACGGCAATAACCAAATGATGAAAAATGAGAGCCTTAAAATGCTGGCAGTTGGCTTGGCAAATGATAACATTGCTTCTTTACGGTATGACAAAAGAGCCATTGGTGAAAGCAGGAAAGCAGCAAAAAAGGAAGCAGATCTGCGATTTGAAGATTATATCAATGATGCCAGGAGCTGGATCGAAATATTAAAAAATGACGTTCGCTTTTCTAAAGTTATTGTAATCGGTCACAGCGAAGGTTCCCTGATCGGAATGATCGCATCCAATCAATTTTCAAACGGATTTGTATCCATTGCCGGTGCCGGGAGATCAGCTGATAAAACAATAAAAGAACAGTTGGAAAACCTGCCTGATGAAGTAAAAGATATGTCATTCCCGATAATCGACAGCCTTGTTCTTGGAAAAACTGTTGAAAATGTAGATCCCAAACTTTATTCACTCTTCAGGCCTAGTGTACAACCTTATATGATATCGTGGTTTCACTATGATCCGCAATCAGAAATCAAAAAACTGGTTATTCCGGTTCTGATTGTACAAGGAACAAATGATATTCAGGTTTCAGAAGCAGATGCCGATTTATTGGTAAAAGCCAATGAACATGCAAAGTTGCTGATAATTAAAAATATGAATCACATTTTTAAAATAGTAAGTGAAGACAGGGATGAAAATATTGCCAGTTACAACAACCCTTCCCTGCCAATAAGTAATGAGCTGATAAAGAGCCTTGTAGTATTCATCAATGGGTTATAAGCCAATAGCAGTAAGTTGCCAGTTTGTTATTGTTTCATCAAGCAACATTTTTTCAATAAAATAATAAATGGAGTTGAAATAAATCAACTCCATTTTCTATAAAATTACGCATCAGCATTTGTGAGCTAACCGTTTTCTTTTAGTGCTGATGATTGTGCTGCATTGCAGTTAATTCTTCCGCTGTCACTTTTTTTTCTGTTGGTTTTGTCTGAGATTCTACCCAGCCAAAAAGTTTTTCTGTTACCAACCTGCGGTATGTAGCATCAACCTGTTTCTCATCTTTCATCATTCGGTCTACATAACTATCCAACCAACTCATATCTTCACCCATATTCATCTGGCCGAAATAACGCATCACTTCCATTTTCATATGGCCTTGTAATTCTTCTTTGCTTACGTCGAGTTTGTTTTCTGTTACCAGCCGGTCGCTGATCAAAGTCCATTTAAGCTGGTTACTGAAAGCCGGAAATTCCGATTCAGCCTGCTCGGCAGTTTTTTGTTGTTCGCCGCCGGTTTGTAACCAGCGTTTCAAAAATGATTCGGGAAAATCCATTTTTGTTTCATCCAGCAGGAAATGATACAACTGATCGTGTAACTGGTTACGGCTTTGCGCTTCCCAGTATTTTGCTATTTCTTCATTCAAGGCGTTTCTCAATTCAGCTTCTGATGTAATTCCTTTTCCCGGATAAACTTCATCGAAGAATGCTGAGTCCATATCCCTTTTCTCAACCAGGCCTAACTTTACGATCTCGAGTTTAAAATATTTTTCTGCTGCATCTTTATCATCTTTTTCAAAACCAAGATCCTGGAGTATCATTTCAAGCTTATCTCCATCAAATGATTTTTTTAATTGAAATACAAAACTGTCACCTGCTTTTTTGCTTTTAAGTTGCTTTTGCAATGCCGGCGTAAAATATTTCAGCAACACAGAATTTTCCTTTGAGATACCTGCTTCAATGATATTACCATCTTTGTCGGATTCGGTAAATAAAACATTCAAAACATTTTCATCATTGTCAATGAATTCGGGTTCGGTCATTTTACCTGCTTTGATCTGCATGCGGTTAATTTCTTCATTAACCATTTCATCTGTTACTTCAACTTTGTGAAGGGTAAGTTTCGCTTTATCAAATGCCGGAATTTCGAAAACAGGCTTAAGCCCAATCTCAAAACCAAAATCAAAATCGGACGGATTGTTCATGTCCATTTTGCGAAGGTCCGTTTCAAGGGGTAATGGCTGAGCAAATATTTCCGGTTTTTCTTCATTCAGGTAATTGTACAATTGTTTTTCTACAGCCCGCAGAATTTCATCAGAAAAAATAGAAGCGCCATACATTTTTTTGATCATGCCTGCAGGAACCATTCCTTTTCTGAAACCCGGAATATTGGCTGTTTTTGAATACTCTTTTAATTTTTTGTCAAAAGAAGGCAGGTAATCTTCTTTTTTGATCTTTACGATCAGTTTATCATTCAATAAACCGATGTTTTCCCTTTCTACTGTTGCCATATGAAATGTTTAAAAGTTTAAAAGGTTTAAGGGTTTAAAGGTTACAATTCAAATGTGATACACTTTTAAACCCTTAAACCTTTAAACCTTTTACCTTACGTTGTGCGGATAATAGGGGTCGAACCTACATGGATTGCTCCGCCAGATCCTAAGTCTGGTGCGTCTGCCAATTTCGCCATATCCGCAAGCGGGTGGCAAAATTAAGGGTTTTATTCTTAAAAATTCCTTCAAAAGGATATTATTTGCTTAGTTCACAGTTCTTATTTTATTGCCGGATATGTGGTTCGTCAGCCCCAACAGAGCCCCTTCATCGCAGCAACCAAACTATGAACAAAGATCTATGAACTTTTCGCTTTGAACTTTAAACCGTTAGAGGCTGAACATAGCGTTTTTTAAACTAAATTCGTAATAATACATGGAGACAACTCAAACCATATTGACTTATAATCTTACGGAAGAAGAAGAAAAAAAGGAGATCCTCAGGCATTACAGGGCCTTACTCAGGGTATTGAAACAAAGATTGAAACCCGGAGATAAGATGCTTTTGCGCCGGGCCTTTGAAATTGCCGCAGAAGCACACCAGACTATGAGGCGTAAAAGCGGAGAGCCATATATTTTGCACCCGCTTGCCGTAGCCAAAATATGTGCAGAAGAGATCGGACTCGGAATCCGAAGCACTATTTGTGCATTGTTACACGATACAGTTGAAGACACCGACATCACACTGGAAGATGTTCAAAGAGATTTTGGAAGTGAAATAGCCAAGATCGTTGATGGCCTTACAAAGATCTCTACTGTGCTTGATGCCAACAGCAGCCAGCAAGCTGAGAATTTTAAAAAGATATTACTAACTCTTACCGACGACCCCAGGGTAATACTGATAAAACTTGCCGACCGCCTTCACAACATGCGTACAATGGACAGTATGAAGAGGGAAAAGCAATTAAAGATCTCTTCAGAAACTGTTTATGTTTATGCACCGCTTGCACACAGGATGGGATTGTACAATATTAAAACAGAGATGGAAGACCTTGCCATGAAATACATGGAGCCGGATACTTACCGGTATATTGCACAAAAACTCCAGGATACAAAAAGAGAACGTACCCGTTACATCAACGATTTCATAAGGCCTCTAAGAGACAAGCTTGAAAAAACCGGTTTGGATTTTGAAATTTACGGGCGCCCGAAAAGCATTCATTCCATCTGGAATAAAATAAAAAAGAAAGGCGTGTCATTTGAAGAAGTGTATGATCTTTTTGCGATACGCATCATTGTAAATGCAACACCTGAAAAAGAAAAAGAAGATTGCTGGAAAGTTTACAGCATAATCACCGATGAATACAACCCTTCCCCCGAAAGGCTCAGGGACTGGCTTAGCAATCCAAAAAGCAACGGCTATGAAGCTTTACACACCACCGTTATGGGGCCACAGGGAAAATGGGTTGAAGTGCAGATACGTACCAACCGCATGAATGAAATTGCTGAAAAAGGACTTGCCGCACACTGGAAATATAAAGAAGGAAAAGAGGATGAAAGCCGATTCGACAAATGGTTTCACCAGATCAGGGAAGCATTGAGCAACCAGGATTCCAACTCATTGGATTTTTTACAGGACTTTAAAACTTCCTTTTTAGCCGAGGAAATATATGTATATACCCCAAAGGGCGACGTAAAAATGCTTCCGATCGGAGCCAGTGCACTCGACTTTGCATTTAGTGTACACACAGCCGTTGGAAGCAGGTGTATCGGCGCTAAAGTAAACCATAAGCTGGTTCCCATAAGTTATAAGCTCCGCAACGGAGACCAGATTGAGATCATTACCAGTGCCAAACAAAAACCAAATACAGAATGGTTGAAATTTGTTGTAACCAGTAAGGCGAAAGCTAAGATCAAAGACACTTTAAAAGAAGAAAGAAGAACAATTGCCGAAGAAGGCAAATACATTTTGCAGCGTAAACTCGAATCCATCCACGCTGTAATGAATCATTCCAATTTAGAAGAATTAACCGCTTTTTATAAATTGAACAGCAGCCTTGACCTTTTGTATGAAATTGCTGTAAGAAAGATCGATCTTAAAGACCTTAAAGAATTTACTGTTCACGGCGATAAATTAATAGCCCCTAAAACGGTAAAAATAACGGAGGAAAAAACTGAACTCCACGATGTTTCTTCAAGGCACTTAAATAAAAAAGAAAAAGATGCCGAACTCATCATATTTGGTGAAAGCAGCGACCGGATCATGTATACACTGGCAAATTGCTGCAAACCAATTCCCGGTGATGATGTATTTGGATTCATTACCACAGGTGAGGGCCTGAAGATACATCGCACCAATTGCCCCAATGCCGCCAGGCTGCTGGCAAATTATGGCCACCGGGTAGTAAAAACGAAATGGGCCAAGAACAAAGAAATTTCATTTCTTACCGGCCTGAAAATTATTGGCCTGGATGATGTGGGCGTGATCCATAAGATCACCAACCTCATCAGCGGTGAGTTGAAAGTTAATATTTCCGCAATGACCATTGAAGCAAAAGATGGTATTTTTGAAGGAAATGTAAAAGTATTCGTACATGATAAAGAGGAACTGGACAATCTCGTTAATGAATTGTTGTCTTTACCCGGAATTGAACGTGTTGACAGGTATGATACAGAATAACAACCATTTCCTTATCTGTGAACCAATAATATTAACCATAGATTCACTGAAAGAAAGGGTCACATATTTTAAAATTCATATCTTTAGGTATTAAAAAAATAATTAAAAATTACAATCATGCAAGAATTAATAACAAAACTTACAGAAAAAGCAGGTATCAGTGCAGACCAGGCCCATAAAGCTATTGACACTATCAAAGAATTTGTAAAAGAAAAATTTCCGATGATGTCGGGTGCAGTTGACAATTTATTCGCTTCCCAGGGAACCGATGCTCCACAAGACAGCACTGCACCACCGATCCCATCGCCAAGTATGATGGATAAGATCAGTGATGTTATCCCGGGCGAAATGGGAGAAAAAGTTGAATCTTTTGCAAAGAATGCTGCAGATAAAGCAGAGGACCTTTTTGACAATGCAAAAGAAAAACTCGCTGGTCTATTTGGCGGTGAAAAAAAATAAAATTTATCCTTTCGGTATTAAAAAGGCCATCTTCAACAGATGGCTTTTTTAATACAACTCTTATTTTTTTCTTTATGCCAGCACTTCCCTGGCTATTACGATCTTCTGAATTTCACTTGTCCCCTCCCCGATCGTACAAAGCTTGCTGTCCCTATAAAATTTTTCAACAGGAAAATCTTTCGTATAACCGTAACCGCCAAATATCTGTACTGCATCTGTACTGATCTCTACAGAAATTTCACTGGCATAATATTTTGCCATGGCAGCTTCTTTGGTCATGGGAAGCCCTTTGTTTTTGAGATCACAGGCCTGGTTGATCAGCAATTCAGCAGCGGCAATTTTAGTGGCCATATCAGCAAGCTTAAAAGATATCCCCTGGAAATTTGCGATAGGCTGATCGAACTGATGCCTTTCTTTTGCATATTGAAGAGATGCTTCATATGCACCTTTTGCAATACCAAGTGCTAATGCGGCAATTGATATCCTGCCTCCATCCAATATTTTCATAGCCTGTTTAAAACCTGCTCCTACTTCACCCAGCCTGTTCTCATCAGGAATGATACAGTTGTCAAAGATCATTTCCGTTGTTTCGCTGGCACGCATACCCAGTTTATTCTCTTTTTTTCCCCCGCTAAACCCTGGAGTATTCCTGTCTACAATAAATGCTGTTGAATTATTTTTAGCACGGGGTTCACCTGTACGGCAAATTACCACAGCTACATCGCCCGACCTTCCATGAGTGATCCAGTTCTTTGTTCCGTTCAAAACCCAGTTATTACCATCTTTAACAGCCGTTGTTCTCATATTACCGGCGTCGCTTCCTGTATTTGCTTCAGTAAGGCCCCATGCCCCTATATATTCTGCTGTAGCAAGTTTTTGTAAGTATTTTTGTTTCTGGGCTTCATTTCCAAAAGCCAGAATATGGCCGGTACACAGGGAATTATGTGCAGCAACCGATAAGCCAATTGACCCGCAAACTTTGGCTAATTCCTGAATTACAACGCTGTATTCATAATAGCCAAAACCCGAGCCCCCATAAGCATGAGGTACCATTACCCCCATCATACCAAGTTTACCAAGTTCTTTGAAAATATGAACCGGAAATTCCTGGGATTCATCCCATTCCATCAAATGGGGTTTTATGTATTGTAGGGCGAAATCCTTGGCAGACTGAGCCACTTGTTGAGTTAATTCATTTTGAGAAAAATCCATAAAATAGCAATCGTTGAAGTCGCAATTTAGGAAAAATATACTAACAGCTGTTAGTTCTTGTTGAAATGTCCGTCAATGCTAGGAAGGAAGCAATCTAAGCAATACACATAAGACCTGTTAGGTTGCTTCGTCCTCCACCATCCTCATCTGGGTTAATTATCAATAGAATTTTTTAAAAGATTCGGGCATAGGAATAGGAATCGCACTAACTTCTTTTAAACTATTAACCGGAAGTTTGGTTTCTGACGCATTTCTCTCCCATTTCTTGAAAATTTTATTTTCTTCGCAATTCAATTTTTCTTCGACGATTTTATATTCAAAGACAGTCTTTGGAAAAACTGATTTTGAATCTATGATTTCAATTCTTGTAATTATACAACCAGGATCTCTATTATCTAGTAACTTGTTAAAAGAGAAAATATTTTTTTTAATATTACAATTAAAGTAATAAATAAATATAAAGCCAAAAGTGTCAATAACTTTCATTCTATAAAAGTTCTGTTTATCAATCGTAGTATCAGGTATACGATTCAATGGCAAGTTATCTGTTATATTATGTTTACTGTTATCACTGTAAAAATCCCAACATCCAATTCCTTCATCCGGTTTTAAATGATAATTACAAACAACTGTAGCGGTATCACTGAAATAAGTATAATCCTGGCATTTTAATGTTCGCAGGTCTAAATAAGTATATTTATACACATCATAACTGCTTTTATGTACCCTCCCAGTATCTGAATCATACTCTATACTATTATTAACATTCATTTCATAAATTATAACGCTGTCTTTAAACCAAATCCGGTTCTCCTTCATTTCTTTACTATTCAAATTTGTATAATGTATCAATAGCCCTTCTTTTTGATACCTCTTTTGAGAATAAGAAGTAAAAAAGAATAAAATAAAAATGGTATTAAAGATTAAAAATTTGTTCATTTTCTTTATTTTAATGAAACTCAATTGAGGCTTGCCAAGTCCCCCATTTTTGATGATATTCAATATTATTATTTAAACGGGGATATGTCAATGAACCCAAGTAATTAGCTTTGGCAATAGTGTAATTTGAACTGGTGTTGCAACCCTCTAGATGCGTCTGATTAGTTACTGTATGAAATATTGCATAATATGGATAAGCTGGGTATGTTTGCAATTGATTCGTCCAATGTATGATTGAATTATCATCCTGGCCAGAAGGAGTTTCAATAGTTGTAAAATAATTCTGATCAGGATGGTCATGGTTCCTAGCACCAATTAAAGTATACAAAACTGCCATGTCCCAACCTTCATTATAATTATGTCTACCATCAATTGATAGAGTAACACCTTTCGTTTCTGTAGTTATTACGTTTCCCGCACCACCACCGCCACCACCTGTACTTTCGCAACTAGTCCACAAATATTCCCAAGTTACATTATAAATACTTCCATCGTTGTTATACCATGTAGTTACTAAGAAATAGTCCAAACATTCTTCAATTGGTATATTTAGAGCCCTCCCCTGCCATAGTCTGAATTGAGTTTTAATGCCTTTATCAAAATCCATCTCATACTCTTTGAGATCGTTAAATGATATTAAACCGAATGTCCCGTTTACAGAAAATGATTCATGTTGGAAAAAATCTTGAAATGAATTTTCTGGAAGAGAAGAAATAGTGGTATCCTTGGGATAAAAGACCGCAATATCACTACGACGAATCTCTCCTTTTTCGCCTTCTACTAATAGTAAAAACTGAAGAGGCTTCTTTTCGGAAACAATTTGTTTACTGAAATAATCAGTATTTAATGGTACGATTATTAAGTTCTCATTATCATTTAAACTTTCAGAATACATTTTATCACCTTGCATATCTCGCAAAATATTTCTAATAAAAATATTCTTTCCAGGTGTTAAACTGTCCATTTCATTTAGCAACCATGAGGTAATATCTGAATACCCTATTGTACTCTGTCTACGGATTAAGTTTCCGCCTAAAGAATTACTTTGTTTATTTAAATGAGTCGGGGTTGATTCTAGAATATCATTAGATTTTTTGCAGCTTGAAAAAAAGACAATTCCGAAAATGGAAATGAATAGGATTTTTGTTTTCATAATTTGACGGTTCTTTTAATGACATAAAAGTAATGTTAAATAAAACAATATGCAAGAGAAAGGGTGCATTTCAAATTGTCGCACAAATAATTGTAAATTAAGTGAACTAACCCCTTTTTTTATGACAAAAGAACACTTGATTGCATCTGTGAATTAGAAGCCTTTAAAACAATTCATGAGCAAACAATAGATTGGCTGCATGCGATAGAAAATTTTATACAGGAATTACCAAAAGGCACCGAAAATAACATTCAACTTCTATGGTTGCAGGCACAATATCAGCAGGCGTTGAAAAAAAAACAATGTGATGTAGCTGCTCAGTTAGTGATGGAAGCAAAAATAGCTACACTGAATACTTTAAAAGAAGTACATCAGAGAATGGGCTAAAAATACCTTTGTGAAAAGGCAAATGTATAGACGGGCTGAATGGCAGGGGCGTCGGAATTATTACCAGTGAATGTCTGTCAATGACTGATTACTCTATGGTCAAATAGGGAGAAAGTTTGTTATACAATTCATCCGTTACTGTCATGATCTTTTTCAGATCAGATATACCGGTAAAATTCCCATGCTGTGTACGATACTGAACAACCAGGTTCGCCAGGTTATAGCGGATATAAGGATGTTGTTTTAATTCATCCAATGAAGCTGTATTGAGATTTATCAGCCTGATCTTTTTTTCCTGAAGCAGTAACGCTGGCCTGATCTTTTGAAAAACAGAATCGGCAAGGCCAAAAGTTTCAGCTACCTGTTCGAGACTATAAAATCCACCAAGCTTATCGCGGAAACTGATGATGCGGCTAGAAAGTTTTGATCCTATTCCCGGCAACTTTATCAAAGCATTTGTATCAGCCAGGTTAATATCTATCTTATCATAAAATTTTTTTGGTTCATAATTTTTGAATGCAGCTGATTGTTTTACAGGTTCAGGTATGGAAACTGCTGTCGCTATTTTTACAAAAGGCAATAAGCGTTGAACTTCATCTTTATGAAGCCCCCATATTTTTTTAATATCATCCGGTTGCCGGAACTTTCCTCCTTTTGCTATAAAGTTCTGAATGGTATTGATCGTTTTTTCTCTGATACCAAGTTTTTTCCAACCATCAGCTGAAAGTATATTGGGATCAAAATAAAAAAGTTCTCCTTTTATTTGATCATTATGAAAAGTTTTTTCTGAAGGTTGATGATAATTAAAATTATTATCATCAGCAGAATTTTTGTAGAAATATTTTTTTGTACTGTCTTTTTGTTTTGCTTTTAAAGTGGCCAGTTCATTTTGAATATCTACTGCATGGATGATCTTTTCTTTAAATATAAACGGATAAATAAATGGGATTGCTGTAAGCAACAAAATAATAATGAGCAATAAAACTGTTCCGTTTCTTTCTTTACGGGTGAAATTAAAATAATTGTTGGAAGCTCTTTTTTGCATCCTCCAAAATAATATAAAGGAGAACCTTTATGCAGTAAATGAGCTGTAATATTTATTTAGTCAGAATCTGCTGATTGTCATAAGAAAGTTCCATTCCTGCTGATAATTCTTTATTGATCTCAGCATGTAATCCAAGCTGATGGCTGATATGCGTAAAATAAGCTATTGGGATCTTTAGATCATTCACCATGTCAACAGCTTCATCAAGGGTGAAATGTGATATGTGTTTTTGGCGCCGCAATGCATTCAAAACAATGACATCACTTCCTTTTATTTTTTCCTTTTCGGATTCATCTATTTTATTGGCATCGGTTATATAGGTAAAATTCCCAAACCGGAAACCCAGTACCGGCATTTTTAAGTGCCAGACTTTAACAGGCAATACTGGTATATCTCCAATGAGAAAAGTTTCTTCCCCGATGTCTTTTAATATTATATCCGGTATGCCCGGATATTTATGTTCAGCAAATATATAAGGGAACTCTCTTTTCAATGCTGCCCGGGTAGGTTCATTGGCATAAACATCCATTGGCATTTCCTGGAAGTAATTAAAAGCCCTGATATCATCCAGCCCTGCTACATGATCCTTGTGTGAATGTGTAAACAGCACTGCATCTAATTTTTTAATCCCCAACCGCAACATCTGGTAACGAAAATCGGGTGTTGTATCTACAACTATGCTGGTGGTTGCGCTTTCTACCAGGATACTGCTGCGAAGGCGTTTGTCTTTTGGATCGGTGGATGTACAAACTTCACAATCACATGCGATCATAGGAACACCGCTGCTGGTGCCGGTGCCGAGAAATGTTATTTTTAATGGAGGGCAGTACATGAATCTGGAATGAGAAATATAAATTAAAAGATAAGAAAGTTTAAAAGCAGCTTAGGCTTCTTAAGAAGGATGAAGGTATTTTCTCATTCCTTATTTCCCATTACATATTTCTTATTTATTACTATCGACAGAAACCAGCTCCTCATAAAGTTTCTGACTTTCATGAGTTAAAAGATCAATGTTTACATTTAGTTGTGGCAACAGGTCAATTAAAGTATTAATTCTTCCTTCGGTTTGAAAGAATTTATTCAATACAACGACTTTCTTATCCTGCAAAATGCAATATCCACTCTGAAATGTTCCTCTTTCATAACGGATCACATAACCACTTTCTTCAATTACTTTTTCAATCTTATCTAAATTATGTTGTGTGTATTTCATATCCTAAATCCCTAAAGGGACTTTTGAAGTTTTTAATTCTATGCAACTTGCTTCATTAATCGGTCAATAAAAAAAAACATTCTCCACAATTTGTGGAATAGCTTTTCCAGTATTGTGCTCTTTTCCCCCTTTAGGGGGTCAGGGGGCTACTTATTCGTCATCCTGATAACCGGAACGATCATTTCTTCCAGGCTGATTCCGCCATGTTGAAAAGTATTCCTGTAATAATTTACAAAATGATTGTAGTTATTCGGGTAGCACAGGAACAGGTCGCCTTTTGCAAAAATAAAGCTGGAATTTACATTTGGCACAGGCAACCCTGCTTCTCTTGGATCCCTGAATGCCAAAACATCTTTGGCATCATAATTCAGGTTACGTCCATGCTTGTACCGAAGGTTTGCAGTTGTTTGCTTATCGCCAATAACTTTAACCGGTGTTTTTACCCTTGTTGTACCATGGTCGGTAGCAACGATCAGGTTCAGTTTCTTATCCGATATTTTTTTCAGTGCCTGATGTAATGGGCTGTGTACAAACCAGCTTTCTGTAATGCTGCGGTAACTTGTTTCATCACCGGCCAGTTCTTTCAATACTTCCATTTCTGTCCGGGCGTGGCTAAGCATATCCATAAAATTATATACGATCACATTCAGGTCATTCTGCAAAAAATTATGCATATTATCCACCATTTTCTGGCCATCGTGGTTGTTGGTGATCTTGGTATATGAAACTTTAAGTTCAGATTTACCGATCTTTTTCAAATGAGCCCGTAAAAATTCTTCCTCAAATAAATTTTTCCCGCCTTCTTCATCATCATTTTTCCATTGCGTTGGAAATTGCTTTTCAATATCGATCGGCAATAAGCCGGCAAATATTGCATTGCGGGCATATTGAGTTGCTGTTGGTAATATGGAATAAAAAGTTTCTTCTTCCTGTATCCTGAAACTTTCTGCAAATATTGGCTGAATGGTTTTCCATTGATCAAAACGGAGGTTATCAATGAGTACAAAAAACAGCGGTGTTCCTTTTTCCAAATGAGGAAGCACTTTATATTTCAAAAGAT
Source organism: Ferruginibacter sp. (assembly GCA_043717805.1). GTDB lineage: Bacteria > Bacteroidota > Bacteroidia > Chitinophagales > Chitinophagaceae > Ferruginibacter. Next base: position 2,910 of record JAYSWW010000380.1, on the reverse strand, counting down.
TGTGGCTCATGATCGGGCCATCGGTACTTTTAGGTGAAACCCATGATGCATAATTCCTTGAAATGAATTTAAAGAATTCTGTATTGGCTTCCTGTTTCTGTGTTTCAAAAACTTCCTGCATTTCCGGGCTGTCACTTTTTTTCATTTCAAGTTCCCAGTAAACAAGTTTCCGGTATATCTCCATCCATTCATTGTAATCAGGGTTGCTGTTTAGTGCCGTAAATAAACTGCGAAATTCCTGCTGATATGCGGAAGTTGTTTTTTCTGCAACCAGCCTCTTATTGTCTATGATCTTTTTCAAGCTGAGCCATACCTGGTTTGGATTTACAGGCTTTATCAGGTAATCACTGATCTGGCTGCCGATCGCTTCATCCATTAAATTTTCGGCTTCATTTTTTGTGATAAGCACAACGGGTAAATTGCTGTTTACTTCTTTGATCTGTTGCAATGTTTGCAGTCCTGTTATCCCCGGCATTGTTTCATCCAGCAATACAACATCCACAATATTATCTTTTACAAATTCCACCGCATCAAAACCATTGGTCCTGGTTTGAACTTCATACCCTTTATTTTCCAGGAACATTATTTGAGATGTCAGGCTGTCAATCTCGTCATCTACCCATAGTATTTTTGGTACATTCATATTTTTAAGTCTGTTTATGTAGAAGTCTGTAATAGTTTAGATGTTTAGAAATTGAATAAAAGATATGACATCTGAATAAAAAAGATGTCATCTCTTTTATTCAATTTTATCAAAGTAAGTTAAACCATCTAAACATACTAAACTTTCTAAACTTGTATTTGTAGCTTTGCTTCACTTTGTAAATCTTTTAACATATAAACCAACATACAACTCATCAATGCCATTCCATAAAATTATCAACGATCCTGTATATGGCTTTATAACAATTGATGATGAATTGATCAATGATGTCATTGCACACCCTTATTACCAGCGGCTGAGGAGGATCTATCAAATGGCTATGGCACACCTGGTTTACCCCGGCGCAGTGCATACCAGGCTGCATCATTCCCTGGGCGCATATCATCTTATGCGATGTGCATTACAGGAATTAACGAGTAAGGGAATTGAAATCAGTCAGCAGGAACAACAGGCAGCTAAGATCGCCATCCTGTTGCATGATATTGGCCACGGACCATTTTCACACGCCCTGGAACATGTATTGGTTGAAGGAATGAGGCATGAAGAACTTTCCTTGATGCTGATAAAAGAACTCAACAGTCAATTTGATGGCAAGCTTCAAATGGCGCTTGAAATATTCACTGATGATTATCCAAAAAAGTTTTTACACCAGCTTGTAAGCGGACAGTTGGATGTAGACCGGATGGATTACCTTTCAAGAGACAGTTTTTTTACCGGCGTAAATGAAGGCACCATTGCTTACGACAGGATATTGAAAATGCTGACCGTTCACAATGGCGAACTGATGGTTGAAGAAAAAGGCATTTATTCCATCGAAAAATTCTTAGTGGCCCGCAGGCTTATGTACTGGCAGGTTTACCTGCATAAAACTGTATTGAGTGCCGAACAAATGCTGGTTCGCATCATCAAAAGGGCAAAACTCATCAAAGCACAATGCCAGGAACCGTTGAACAGTTTTATTAACCAGCCCATCGATACCGTTACCCTGGAACAATTTTGCAGCATAGACGATTATGATGTTCTGATGGCAATTAAGAAATGGAGCACAAATGATGATGTTGTTTTATCTATTTTGTGCAGGGGAATATTAGACAGGCACTTGTTAAAAGTAAAATACTACAAAGACCCTGTTGATAAAAATATACTTGGGGGGGAAATAACTGAGATAAGCAATAAATTAAAAATCAGTATGGATGATGCAAAATGGCTGGCATTCAGCGGGGAAGCAGCCAGCAGCACTTATAATTTTGAAAATGAGCATATTCATATACTATTTAAAGATGGTATTGTAAAAGATATTTCAGAAGTGGACAATGCTTTAATCAATGAAAACCTAAGGGGCACCGTTAAAAAATATTACATTTGTTACCTGAGGTAGCTGTTGGTTAATAGTTATTAGTCTTGGTATGCAATTTTTGCATTCGCAAATGGCTAACGGCTAAAAGCTAAAAGCTGGTTTCTAAAAGCTAAAAAAATATGCAATTCAGCGCAGCACAAATAGCACAGATCATCAGTGGAAAGGTGGAAGGAAATGCAGACATCGCTGTTTCTTCTTTTGGTAAAATTGAAGAGGCAAATTCTGACCAGCTGGCTTTTCTTGCAAACCCGAAATACGAAGATTTTTTATATAGCACCCATGCTTCCATTGTTATTGTAAACGAATCGCTGGAACTAAAACAGCCTTTAACAACTACCCTGATCCGTGTGCCGGACGCTTACAGTGCTTTTGCCACCCTGCTGGATAAATACCAGCAAATCAGAACACAGCAGCTAACTGGCATCCAGCAACCCGTTTATATTCATGCCACAGCAAAAACCGGTGAAAATGTTTTTATCGGTGCATTTGCCTACCTTGGTGAAAATGTGATTGTTGGGAACGGTACAAAAATATTCCCGAATGTTTACCTGGGAAACAATGTACAAGTGGGCGACAATACCATCATTCACGCAGGTGTAAAAATTTACAATGATTGCAAAATTGGCGACCGTTGCATTCTTCAATCGGGTGCGGTGATTGGCTCCGACGGCTTTGGTTTTGCGCCGCAAGCCGATGGCACCTATAAAAAAATCCACCACGCGGGAAACGTAATTTTGGAAGATGACGTTGAAATTGGCGCCAACACGACGATTGACAGAGGCTCAATTGGCTCGACGATGATTCGCCGAGGCGTTAAATTGGACAATCTGATTCAAGTTGCCCACAACGTAGAAATTGGTGAAAATACCGTCATTGCCGCGCAAACGGG
>JAYSWW010000379.1:0-3250 GCA_043717805.1 Ferruginibacter sp. | reverse complement strand
TTATAAAAATTCCGCAGTTCCATTTACCACAGCTTCATCGCGGTAAATTTTCCTATGCCCCAGTCCTTTTGTAACAACGAATTTTATATTCGAATGGTTGTCTGCTTTTACTTTTAATGCATCAGAAAGCGGTGTTATATCATCATCCTCATCATGGAACCACAAAACAGAAGCCCGGATATTATTCATGGCGCGCCTAACAGAGAACCAGGCTGTTTCTTTTCCGCTTCTTTCATAAATGAGATCATCAACGGTTTTCCTGACCCGTTCATTTTTCAAACCCAGTATAGAAAAAGCCCCGTCAACAGCAGTATTTGTTTCAGTTGCCGGTGCAATTAGAACAATTTTAGTATTGGCATCATGTTCAATGTTCTCCATGGCCAGGCAAACAGCAATGCCGCCGAATGAATGTGCAATGAACCCGTTGACAGGACCGTATAATTCATGAATCTTCCTGATCATTTCACTGTACTCGATCGCATTGGTGCTGGTTCCCTCGCTTTTACCATGTGCCGGGGCATCGAAGGCAATGACCTCATAATTTTTTTTGAGTAAAGGATGAACGTATTTATCAAAATTCTGGCAACTGGAAGAAAAACCGTGTAATATCAGAATTTTTTTCTCCCCAGGATGATTCCACCTGAAACCTTTTAATAATTTCCCTTCAAAGTCAAACTGTAAATGGACAGCATTTTTGAAAACATCTTTTTCTTTGCTGCTGGTCTTCATTGGAGTTAAAAAAAGCCTGAGTGCCTCTTCCGCTGCTTTTCTGACACTGAAAATTCTTAAAAAATTGATTTTAGTCCTGAAAAAGCCAATTGCCAACTTTTGTTGTATTTTCATAAGCGTAAAGTTACTGTTAAAGCAAACGAGTATAATCACGAATAATAGCCTGTCTTTATATCCGTTATATACCCGGTAAATATTATTTATTTATCCTGATCAAAATATCAAGTTATGCAAGTTGTGCTAATAGGATCCGGTAATGTTGCTACAACATTGGGAAGATTGATAAAAAAAAATAACCACCAGGTGCTTCAGGTCAGCAGCAGGAATATTGCGCATGCCAAAACACTGGCGGATGAATTGGGTGCAACTTATACTGATTACGATGGAGCCCTTGACAAATCTGCAGACCTTTACATATTTGCTGTTTCTGATATGGCCTTACAGGAATGTGTTCATCATTTTAATATTCCGGATAAACTGATCATGCATACTGCAGGATCGGTTTCGAAAGATGTTTTAAAAAATGTATCTTATAATTATGGAGTACTGTATCCATTGCAGAGCCTTCGCAAAGAAATGACTGAAGTTCCTGAAATTCCTTTTTTGATTGACGGAAACAATGAATTCGTAATAAAATCGATCCGTGATTTTGCATCCACATTGTCATCTTCAGTACAGGTGATCAATGATGAAGGCCGGTTGAAACTTCATGTGGCGGCTGTGATCGTAAGTAATTTTACCAATCATTTATATACCATTGCGGAAGATTTCTGTAAAAATGAACACATCAGTTTCGACCTGCTGAAACCGTTGATCATGGAAACGGCGGCAAGAATTAAAAATCAATCTCCGGCTGCTGTACAAACCGGGCCGGCTGTTCGAAAAGACATTCATACACTTGATAAACATTTAAAAATACTGGGAAATTATCCAAAGTTGAAAACGACTTACCTAAGATTAACAGACAGTATTATGAATCCTTAAGTAAATACAGGAATTAAAAATCCGATTCATTCACCGGCAAAATCAATGATGCGGAAAAACAATATCTGTTTGAACACGGTAAGGATCATTTGCTTTACCGGTGCTGTCAATAGGTTCTCCCACATAAATTTCATAAGGTATACCCGAAGCTTTTTTCTTGTGATCAGCCATCCATTCCTTCAAAGCTCCATAGGCTTCATATGTAAGTTCATAAGGCCCGTAAAAATGAGCTACCACTGCGCTGTCACCTCCAATGTTTTTGATAAATACATTCTTAGGCAATTTAGCAGGTGCCTTATTTACAGGAATGCCGGCCTCAAAATAAAATGGTTCAGTACTGGTTTTAAACCAGGCCATCTTTGGACCGGTTTTTACAATCTTATTTTTTTTGATAACTTCCAACAATGTTTTTCCGTAAATAACTGACAGTTTTAACCCGATCCGTTCGCTTGAACGGGCACTGTCTTTCATACACAACACAATTTGTTTTACAGCAATTGTATCAGTAATATTGAGAATGGGTGGCTTTTTTGCAATTTTTTCACTGTTATGAGAAGAGGTGTCAATTTTATAAACAATTGATTCAGGTGTTACAACTTTTTTATCTTCTCCTGAATGGCAATTCCATGAAAATACAAAGGCACTTATGAATAAGAAGATATTTCTTGTTGTTGCTGAGATAAATTTCCTGCTTAGCATTTTTGTTTTTTTAATATGAGGGGTTATTTCGGTCTTATTTTTTACAAAGTAAAGGTTTTATCCATTTAAGTCATTTTCATGCCAAAATACAGATTTTCCTTAATTGGTAATTTCCTGTAGGTTTGCAATCCGAAATTTGCAGGTATGTATAATATTACGTTTAAATTTGAGCAGAAAGGATTGGAGCCCATTCATTTGAAAAATGTAGAAGCTGATCAGTCGATTTTAGAAGTAGCATTGAAAAATGATATTGATCTTCATCACAACTGCGGTGGCGTTTGTGCCTGCAGTACCTGTCACTTATATGTAGAAAAAGGGGAGGATTTCCTGGAAGAATTAAGTGACAAGGAGGAGGATTTTATTGACAGGGCGATCAATCCAAGGCTGAATTCAAGACTGGGTTGCCAATGTGTTTTAAAGGATGGGGAAGGGGAAGTGATCGTAACATTGCCAGACCAGACGCAATTTTTAGGAGAATAAACCAATTTGAAGATTTGAAAATGTGGTTCGTTTTCTTTAAAGCAACTCATCTTCAAATCTTCAAATCTTCAAATTTTCAAATCAAAATAATAAATCAAATGAGTTTTGAACTACCTATTCACTGGAAGGATTATGAGGATATTGCTATGAAACTGTACGAACGTTTTGGAGATGATTTTGGTGAAGCGCAGATATACCGTATTCGTTTTACCGACCTGCTAAAATGGGTGTTGGAAATTCCAAATTTTGTGGGTAAGCCGGAAGAAAGCAATGAAGGTCATCTTGAAATGATCCAAAGCACATGGGTTTATGAATGGAGGGATGCACAGAAGTAGTTTGAAGTTCGAAGTTTGAAGTT
>JAYSWW010000378.1:0-8351 GCA_043717805.1 Ferruginibacter sp. | reverse complement strand
CTCCGCCGTGTATATCAAATTCGGCACCCAGGTATTTTGTTGCCATGGCAGAACATTCAATGTGCCAGCCGGGGAAACCTTCTCCCCACGGGCTTTTCCAGCGCATGATGTGTTCCGGCGCAGCAGATTTCCACAAAGCGAAATCTGTACTGTCCCTTTTTTCTTCCTGCCCTTCCAGTTCACGGGTATTTTCCAAAAGGTCGTCCAGCTTCCGGCCACTGAGTTTACCATAATCATGCCCGGCGGCATATTTTTTCACATCGAAATAGACAGAGCCGTTCACCACATAAGCATAACCCTCTTTGATGATCTTTTCAATCATATTTATCTGTTCCACGATATGCCCTGTAGCGGTTGGTTCAATGCTGGGCTCAATGTTGTTGAATTGTTTCATAGCCCAATGATAAAGGTTGGTATATTTTTGTACCAGCTCCATTGGCTCCAGGCGTTCAAGCACTGCTTTTTTTGAAATTTTATCTTCTGCCTCACGCCCCTCTTCCTCAAAATGCCCGGCATCGGTAATATTTCGTACATAGCGAACCTTGTTTCCTTTATAAGTAAGGTATCGAAGCACCACATCAAAAGTTATATAAGGCCTTGCGTGGCCCAGGTGGCTTTCGCCGCTAACAGTTGGGCCGCACACATACATACCAACATGGCCGGGTGTGATCGTTTTGAACTCTTCCTTGGTTCTTGAAAATGAATTATAAATTTTTAATGGCATTTTATATTGTTTTTTGTTTGCCCCTGATCCAATGATTGCTTTCTAAATTATTATACTGAAAATCAGTGGCAATGAATTTTATTAAATGGATCAAACATCACTTTGGTTATGTGATACAATGACATTGAACAGGCCGGGTTTATATATTTTTTTGATTCTGTGCCGGGGCACAAAGATATTAAGCTATGCCACAAGGGCAACAGGGAAAGTAAAAATAATATGAGGCAGAAAACAGTTTCATCTGCTGCAATTTAATCTTTTTTGAAATATAAATCAGCAATAATGGGAAAATGATCGCTCATTTTTTTCCTGATACGAATATACTGTTCCACGTTAAACCGGGCATCAGCAAAAATATTATCAATGCGAAGGGTTGGCGAAATTCCATAAAAAGTACGGCCGATACCAACTCCTTTTTCGGCAAAAACATTTTTTAACCCGTTCCCGATCCTGTTATATGCATAACTGTTGGGAACATCATTAAAGTCTCCGCAAACAATAACGGGGTAAGGGCTTTTGTCAATCTCTGCTTTAACCCGGTCACTTTGTATGCCACGCTTTAAAAACCCTTTTTTAAATTTTGCAATGATATTTTTTGAATTTTCAATATCAGCTTCATCATTCAAAGAAGGATCTTCTATATATTTTAAATTATTGTCGCTGAATTTGAGTGATTGTAAATGAATGTTGAAGACCCTGAAAGTATCCGTGCCTTTTACAATATCAGAATATTGAAATATGGAATTGTAATCATTTGGCAGGTAGCTTATTGTCTGCTTATTGATAATTGGGTATTTACTAAAAGTTATAATGCCGAAATGATGCTTTCCGTCGAAATCCAGTTTTTTATTAAAAGAAAAATGATATTCTTTCATGTGTAACATCTTCAGGAAATCGGGTATATAATTTATAGCCGTTGGAAAACCATCGCTTGCTACCATTTCCTGGAAACAAGTTACATCGGGCTCATATTCATTGATCATTCCGATCATTTCATTTTTTACTTCAGGGTGAGTTTTGTGTTCAAGGATGTCAAAATGTTCTACATTCCAGCTCATTGTCCTGGTAACGGTAGCTTCTTTTTGTACCTGGAATTTTGAGGAAAACCGCCAGGGTATCAATTGTTTCAAAGGTACCCATGCAAGCAATATTGCAATGAAACTTATGAAAACAAACCCGGGCTTTGTAAACAACCAGAAAAAAATAAAGGCAACCAGCAGCATCAATAAATAAAAAGAAGCAAGAGATAAAAAGCCAATGAACCAAAACCTTGAAGGGCTGAACCAGCCGCTGTAACAGCCCAGTAAAAACAACCCGGCAATGGCAATATTGGTTACCACAAGAATACGCTTGGTGAGCAGTCTTAATGTTTTGGCAGACATGTAGTAAAGATAATTTTGAAATTGATCAATTTGAAAATTTTGAGATAAAAAAAGCCGGCGTAATATTATTTTAACCCTGTTTGAAAATTGGCACACTCCACATTTCCAAATTGTGTATTACAGATCTTCATCCGCTGCTTTTTTCAATATCTGTTTTTCTTCGTCTGTTAAAAACTGGTATCCTTTCTGGTTGATCTTATCCAGTATTTCGTCTACACGTTGCTGTGTAACAATTGATTTTTTGTTAAAAGGACTCCGGTTCCCGGTATTGTAAAATACTTTTTCTTTTACATCGGATTGCCTGTTCTTTTTATTTGGATTAAAAAGGTTAATGAACCAGTCGTACAATTTGTTCATCCATACACTTCCGTCGTTGCCCTTTCTCATGAAAAATATAAATAAAAATCCGGCAAGGGCGCCACCAATATGTGAAAGACTGTAAGCGGCATTGTAAGAAGACACAGCAACAAGGTCAATAAACAAATAAGCAGCCATTAATACCCAGATAGGAATCCCTCCTCGAATCTGTGTAAAGAACTTATGATTAGGAGACAGGGTGGTTGTTGCCATTGCAACTGCCATTGTTCCTGCATTGGCTCCCAATAAAGCAGCATGGCCGGCCTGGTTTTGAATCGGAGGAATAAAATAATTGGCCGCAATAAAAAAGACAGCACCCAATAAACCGCCATAAATATAAACGGGAATGATCTTATCATTGCCCGTCATCTCCTGCAAAATATAACCAAATGCCCATAACCAAAGCATATTGCTTAGTATACGCATGAGCTGATTGCCGGTATCGCTGAACATATAAGTTAATAAGGTCCAGGGTCTTTCACTTAGTTTGGTAAGATTTGAAGGAAGTTCAAACCACTGCACAACCTGTTCATTGTAAAGCTGGGGCGTTTGCTGGTAAAAGAAATAAGCCACCTGGACCAGCAACAGGATCAGGAAAAAGACCACATTTATTGTAAACAGGCCCACCAGTGCATTGCCATCCTGCCCCAGGGTAAACCTGTTGCGTTTTATTTTTTTATATTCATGATATCTGTCTGATTCGCCCATTTAACTTTATCTGTAAAATTACGTCTCCGTTAAATAAAAAGATGTTAAGTATTCTTAATAGAACGTTTGTTTGTTTGTTTTATTCCAGTAGAATACAATTAAAAACCCGATCAATGCGCCACCCACATGTGCAAAGTGGGCAATATTATCACCCTGAACGCTTACGACACCTCCAAAAACGTCTAAAGCTATAAAACCAAGGATAGCCCATTTTGCTTTTACCGGGAACGGTATCGGCATAATAAAAAACTGTGTATTTGGAAACAGGTAACCAAAAGCTGCCAACAACCCCATGATTGCCCCCGATGCGCCAACGGTGCAATTCTTTCTCAGCGCAGTTTGATACATATCGAACAGTTCTGCATCAATATTGCTGTGGTCGATCTGCCAAAATTCGTGCATATAAGACCCCATCTGCGCCAACCCGGCCCCCAATCCACAGACGAGGTAAAAAATCAAAAAGCGTTTTGGCCCCCACACTCTTTCTAACACACTTCCAAACATCCACAATGCAAGCATGTTGAAAATGATGTGAAAGATACCCCCGTGCATGAACATGTGAGTTACAAGCTGATAGGGCCTGAACATTTCTGACTTATAATGATGCAAAGCGAACAGGTCATTCACTTTATTCAATTCATTCAATCCGCCAAAAGCCATTTGAGCCAAAAAGACAAGACCATTGATGATAATAAGGTTTAAAACGACGGGCGTTGTTTTTTGTATACTGTTTCCGTATGCCATGACGCAAAGTTAATTGTAAATGATCTATTTAAGTTTGAGTAAGACCACGCATTCAATGTGGTGTGTGTGCGGGAACATATCAACGGGCTGAACTTTTTCTACCGAATATTTTTCACTCAGTAAATTAATATCTCTTGCCTGTGTTGCAGTATTACAACTGACATATACAATTTTAGGAGCTGCAATTTCCAGTAATTTGATCACGAGTTTTTCGTGCATGCCAACCCGTGGCGGGTCGGTAATAATTACATCGGGCCGGCCGTGTTCTTTAAAAAAGTCATCATTGCATATCTTAATTACATCTCCTGCAAAAAAATGGGCATGGCTGATTTGATTGGCGGCAGCATTTTTTCTGGCGTCTTCAATGGCATCTTCAATCACTTCTACACCAATGATCTTTTTGGCGTGTTTGCTTACATAAATCCCGATACTTCCTGTGCCGCAATAAAGATCATAAACAGTCTCGTTACCGGTAAGCCCTGCAAAATCAAGGGCTACAGAGTACAAACGCTCCGCCTGTTTTGTATTGGTTTGAAAAAAAGATTTTGGGCTGATGATAAATTCAAAGTCTTTTTCACCGGGCCCTGCAGATAGTTTTTCTGTAATGGTTCCTTTACCCGAATAAACCTGTGGTGTAAGATCGTAAATACTATCGTTCCATTTTGGATTGATGGTGTATAACAAAGTTGTGATGCAAGGGACCTCTTCAAGCAGATGATCAAACAATAATTTCCTGTTAGCCTCCTCTTCATAGTTGAAACAAATATTTACCATCAGTTCGCCGGTATTGCAAAGCCGAATGATGATATTTCTCAACCAGCCGGTATGTTCCTTTATATCATAAAAAGAAAACCCCTGTTGTTTTGCAAAAACCCTTACCGTATTCCGGATCTTATTATTTACATCATCCATTAAAAAGCACTCATGGATATCGATCACTTTATCAAAAATGCGGGGTACGTGAAAACCCAAAGCCCCATCCTGCTGAACGGCAGAAACGGAACCAATCTCTTCACTGGTTAAAAAGCGTTTATTGCTAAAAGTAAACTCCAGCTTGTTACGGTAATGGATGGTATCTGAAGATCCGATGATTGGCATCAGTTCGGGGAGGTCTACTTTTCCAATACGTCTTAGGTTTTGTTCGGCCTCCTGTTGCTTATATTGCAATTGTTTTTCATAAGGAAGCATTTGCCATTTACAACCGCCGCAGGTTCCAAAGTGACTGCAAAAAGGAACCAGCCTGTCTGCAGCGGGGATGGTTATCTTCATCGCTCTGCCTTCTGCCCAGTCCTTTTTATTTTTGGTAAGTAAAATATCTGCAGTATCGCCGGGAACTGCACCGGAAACAAATATTACTTTTCCCTCGTGGCGGGCAAGCGCTTTCCCTTCGGCTGCGTAATCTGTTACAGCTATGTTTTCGAGTATGATATTTTTATTCTTTTTTTTCACGAGGGCAAAATTAATCTATATAATACTAATGAGATTTTGTTAATGAATTGTAATTTTTTAACCACAGAGGGTTGTTTTATAGTACATTAACGACACATTTTGAATACATTTGTTCACTTTTATAAAATAAGATGAGGATAATTTTTACAACGCTGATTTCCCTGCTGTCTTTTCAGGCCACAATAGCCCAGGGATATAATATTACTTTAGAGTCGCCGGGGTATAAATCGGGCATTGCTTACCTGACCTATCATATGGGTAAAAACCTGAATGCTGCAGACTCCGCTGCTATGAATAACAAAGGAATAGCTGTATTTAAAGGAAAAGACAACCTGCCCGCAGGAATTTACTCCATTGTTTTTCCCGGTAAAAACCTGACAGCCGACTTTTTTATTGACAAGGAACAAACCATCACGATCAAAGCAGATACTACAAACCTGGCAAATATGATCGTAACGGGATCAAAAGAAAACAGCCTGTTTCAACAATACCAGAAATTTGTATCATCAAAAGGGTTGTTATTACAACAGGAAAGATCAGCATACAATGTTTCAAATACCAAAAGCGATTCAGTATTGCACGAAGCCAATTACAACCGCTACAATAAAGAGCTGAATGATTACCGTGACAATATCATTAAAACCCAGCCCAAATCAATGATGGCGGTTTTGCTCAATGCAATGAAAGAACCACCCTACCCTTCCAAAATTCCTGTAACACACCAGGACTCACTCGATAACTATAATTTCTATAAAGCACATTACTGGGATGGCATAACGTTCATGGATGACCGCGTGATTCGCACGCCTTTCTTTTTACCAAAACTGGAGCGCTATTACAGGGAAGTAATTTCGCAATCCCCGGATAGTATTATTGCAGATGCCGACTACAAATTGTTGTTGGCCCGTTCGGCCCCTGAAATGTATAAATTTTTACTGAACTGGTTTACCGATGAATACATAAACCCAAAATACATGGGACAGGATGCTGTTTTTGTTCACTTGTTTGAAAAATACCACAGCAAGGGAGTTAGCAACTGGCTCAATGAAAAGCAAATGGAAGTTATTACCAGGCGGGCGTATATGCAGATGTCAAATTTAATTGGAGTGAAAGCAGCCAATCTTGAAATGTTAGATACAGCAGGAAAACCAAATTCACTTTATGACCTGGAGGCCAAATTTACAATTGTGGTTTTTTGGGATCCAACCTGCGGGCATTGCAAAGAAGAAATACCAAGGATTGATTCTATATACAGGGCTTCGTGGAAAAACAAGCAGGTGAAAATATATGCCGTACTTACTGAAAATCAAAAACCGGAGTGGATCAAATATATAAACGAACATGGCATTGGTGACTGGACAAACGTTTATCAAACCAAAGAAATGGAAACAGCCATTACGGAAGCCAAACAACCCGGATTCAGGCAACTTTATGATGTAACCCAAACGCCTACTTTATATTTGCTGGATAAAGAGAAAAGGATCATCGGTAAAAAACTCACCTGGAAACAACTCGATGAACTTTTACAGGTTAAACTGAATGCAGTTAAAAATTAAACAAACTAAAAAAGGTTTATCAATGAAGAAACTTTACCTGTTGTCTGTAATTTTATTTGGAGCAATAACTGCACATTCACAAAATATTTTTACTTATGGGAACAACGCCGTAAGCAAAGAAGAATTTTTAAGGGCATATAATAAGAACAGCACACCGATATCGGATAAGGAAAAATCTATGAGGGAATACCTGGACCTCTACAGTAATTTTAAGCTGAAGGTAAAGGCCGCTGAAGAATTGCGACTGGATACTTTAGCACAGATACAATATGACATTGAAAATTTTCGCCACCAGGTGGAAGAAAATTACATGAGCGATGAAAAAGGAATGGCATTGTTAATGAATGAAGCCTTCAACCGAAGCCAGAAAGACCTGCACATTGTACATTTTTCTGCAAGTGTAGACGCGAATTCAAATCCAACAGACAGCCTCAAAGTTTACAGGGATATGGTGGCGGCACAGGAAGCACTCAGCGCAGGAGACAATAACTATCAGTCTGTTGCAGGTAAAAACGGTTTAAAGTTCGGAGACCTGGGTTTTGTAACTGTTTTTTCACTTCCATATGAATATGAAAATATTATTTACGCATTAAAACCCGGAGAAGTAAGCAAGGTTTACCGGTCTAAAAAAGCCTGGCATATTTTTAAACTGGTGGAAGCAAGAAAAAGTATTGGAAAATGGAAAGTTGCGCAGATTTTATTTTCTTTCTCACCCATTGCTACTGAAGAAGAAAAAAATGGAATCAGGCACAAAGCAGACTCTGTTTATAGCCTCTTAATAAACGGTGCAGACTTTTCGAAGATCGCAAAAGAATACAGCGATGATAAACTTACTTACATGACAGGTGGCGAAATGCCTGAATTTGGAACCGGAAAATACAATTATGATTTTGAGAACGAGGTTTTTAAACTTAAAGCCGATGGCGAATTAACAAAACCGTTTGCTACAGAGTTTGGAATACATATTGTAAAAAGGCTTGGTTTTACAGCAATACCTGTTGAAAAAGAAAATGCAGCACTCCAATTTGAACTTAAACAAAAGATACAGCAGGATGCAAGAATAAGCAGCGCAAAAGAAAAATTTGCTAAAGATATCATTGCATTGATCGGATTTAAAAAGACAACCGCTGTAAAAGATGCAGACCTTTTCAGGTTTGCAGACAGCATTTCAAAAGACATTTCTGCAAACAGAACCCAAAATTTACCGATCAGCAATAAGACGATCGCAACATTTAAAAAAGAATCACTTAAGGGCGCAGACTGGCTGAAATTTATCCGGGATTATAAATCAAACCCCGAACAATATAAAGGAGAATCCAATGCTGAAATGTGGAATAAATTCACAATCATTTCTGCACTGGAATATTATAAAAAACACCTGGAAGAATACAATGTGGATTTCAGGTTCCAGATGAAAGAGTTCAAAGAGGG
>JAYSWW010000377.1:0-21257 GCA_043717805.1 Ferruginibacter sp. | reverse complement strand
TCAACAATAACAACCTGGAAAAAAACAATCAACCCAATGGATCGTATTTACAAAAAAACCAAGTTAGAAACCTCATAAACAAAATAAACGGAAATATTGACAATAATGTTACTAAAAACAACCCGCCGGTTTCTGTAAACCCAAATACAAATAATACTCCTGATACAGAACCTGTTTTGATCAACGTCATAAGTGATGATACAAACATTGAAAATAATCAGATTGAATTAAATGCTATTACAAAAAAGAAAGATACTGAAACAGAACAAAAACTTTCAGCAACTTCAACAAAAACAAATAACAAATTAACAGATAAAGAATGGATCGAAGATTTTGCTTTTCACAATAAACCATTGGTTTCAAAATGGAAAACGCATGTATCATATCAATTTTATTTAACGCCTTCTATAGGATACCGGAAATTGTCAAAAAACACAAACTACAACCCGGTTTCTTCGTCTTTAGTGGCTCCCGGCGTTAACAATGTTCAGGATTATAA
The DNA here is from genome assembly GCA_043717805.1 of Ferruginibacter sp. GTDB lineage: Bacteria > Bacteroidota > Bacteroidia > Chitinophagales > Chitinophagaceae > Ferruginibacter. The sequence continues at coordinate 20,758 of JAYSWW010000377.1, read as the reverse complement.
AAATACTTTAAGCCAGGCTGCTGCCGTGAATATGGAAATCGGGGGAATTTTTTTATACAGCATTGCAAAGAACTGGAATATAAAAGCCGGAATTCAATTTAATTATACCAATTATGGCATAAATGCTTACGAACTTAAGCACCCAACCATGACTACCCTTACAATCAACAATCTAAACAATGGACTGCCGGAATTAGATCCAAGGTCCACTAGTTTAGCCAACACATCCGGTGTATCATCAAAAAGACTAAACAACAATACTTACCAGATTTCACTTCCATTGGGTGCTGATTTAAAACTTGCCGGCAAGAATAACCTGAAATGGTATGCCGGTGCTACCATACAACCTACTTATATTGCCGGTGGCAATGCCTTTTTGATATCCTCAGATCTGAAAAACTATGTTACAGATAAATCATTGATGAGAACCTGGAACATAAATACAGGCATTGAAACATTTTTAAGTTATAAAACAAAGAGCGGTATCATTATCAATGCAGGGCCGCAATTCAGGTATCAAATTCTTTCTACTTATAGCAAACAATATACGTATGATGAAAAATTGTATAACCTTGGATTGAAAATCGGAATCACAACAAGGTTTTAAGAATCTATTTATTATGAATTAAAAGCCCCGATTTTTACGGGGCTTTTATTATTCACACTTGTACTGTGTGTTTTGCCATCAACTGGTTTACCTCTATTTTTGATATATGAAAACAATAAAGCTTTTACCTGTTTTTTTGATCCTGCTATATTCTTGCAGTGATATCAAAAAAAATAATTCAAAAAAAGATAAAAGGGAAAGCGAGAGCATCTCCGGGCAAACTGCACAAACTTCAATATTCCCGGTAACTGATTTCTTTAAAGGGCAGATTGCCGATATTAAAAAACAAGGGATCAATCCTATAAAAATAACCAGTTTCAATAAAAGGACAGATTCAGTGTGGCTGAAAATTGAAAATATGGATATTGAATTTGCTCCTTTCTTATTTCCTGTTATCGACAGTACAAATTTAGCCGGGTTGTTCACTGAAAAGAGGTTTCTGGATCAAACAATTGATGCATTTACATTTACCTATGACCCAGTTAAACCCCTACCCGATACTTTTTTACTGCGGCGTTGGGATGTTTACATTGATCCCAATACAAATTCCGTTACCAGGGTGTACCTGGTAAAAAAAGAACCGGGCAATAGAAAACAGCAATTGACCTGGCAAACTAATAAATCATGCAGGATCGTAAGTATTTCAACAGACCCTGCAGGAATTGATTATGTTGAAAAGGAAGTTACCATAAAATGGGATTTATAAAAAATGACACAAAAGGAATTTTCTCTGCTGGCTCCCGGGATACCTGCATTTCCCGGTATATATAAGTATTATAACAGCTCCAATGAACTTATATATGTAGGCAAAGCAAAACACCTAAGGAAAAGAGTAAGCAGCTATTTTTCGAAAACTTTTACAACATATAAAACAGCAGAACTTGTACGAAGGATCGCCCGGATAGAATTTACCATTGTGAACAGTGAACAGGATGCTTTTTTTCTTGAAAATTCCCTCATAAAAGAATACCAGCCTTTATTCAATATAAACCTGAAGGATGATAAAACATATCCTTATATCGTAATAAAAAATGAGCCTTTTCCAAGGGTGTTCTTTACAAGAAAAAAAATAAATGACGGATCACAGTATTTTGGGCCATATACATCTGTAAATAAAGTAAGAGACCTGCTCAATTTTATAAAACAAAACATACCATTACGCAACTGCAAACTTAACCTCAGCACAAGCAACATAGATAAAAAAAAATTCAAGGTTTGCCTTGAATATCATTTGGGCAATTGCAAAGGCCCGTGTGAAGGTTTTCAATCAGCAGAAAATTACCAGGATGGGCTTGACCGTTTAAAGAATCTGCTAAAAGGGAACCTGTATCCTGTAATGCAGGAGTTCAAAAAGCAAATAAAATTACATGCTGAAAACCTTGAATTTGAAAAAGCAGCCATTTACCAGCAAAAAATAGAACACCTTCAGCAATACCAGTCAAGGTCAATGGTGGTAAATACAAAAACAGGCACTGTAGATGTATTTGCGATCATGGAAGAAAACGATACTGCTTATGTAAATTATCTAGCAGTAAATAATGGAACGATCATTCAAACAAAAACCATTGTGCTGCAAAAGAAACTGGAAGAGTCAAGGGAAGAAATTCTTGTATTTGCCATTGCTCAATTACGGCAGACCTTTAACAGTGAAGCAAAAGAGATCATTGTACCTATAACAATAAATTACCCGGAAAAAGAGATCATTGTTACTGTCCCAAAATCAGGTGATAAAAAAAAGCTACTGGAACTTTCTGAAAAAAATGTGAACTATTTTAAAGCTGAATTGCAATCAAAAAAAATATTGAACCTGCAGGATAAAACTGCCATAGAAATGAATGCAGTATTAAAGCAATTACAGTCAGATCTTCGCTTACCTGAATTGCCACATCACATTGAGTGTTTTGACAATTCAAATTTCCAGGGCAGCAATCCCGTGGCAGCAATGGTATGTTTCAAAGACGGGCTACCCAACAAAAAAGAATACAGGCATTATAATATTAAAACTGTAAAAGGCATCAATGATTTTGCCTCTATGCAGGAAGTTGTTTACAGGCGTTACAAACGATTGCTTGAAGAAAACAAAGCATTGCCTCAACTGATCATCATTGATGGCGGTAAGGGACAATTGAGTGCTGCTCTGGAGAGTATTCAGATACTTGGCCTAACCGGTAAAACAACTTTGGTTGGCCTTGCAAAAAAACAGGAAGAACTTTTTTTTGCAGGTGATACGAATTCTTTACAATTGTTGTGGAATGGTGATAGCCTGAAGCTGATCCGCCGAATAAGAGATGAGGTACATCGTTTTGGTATCAGTTTTCACAGAAATAAAAGGAGTAAAGCTGCCATTGAAAATGAACTGGAAAAAATACCAGGAATTGGGAAACAAACAGCCGATGCATTATTAAAAAAATTCAAATCGGTTAAAAAGATAAAAGCATTAGAACTGTCAGAATTGGAAGAAGTTATTGGAAAGGCAAAGGCGGTGATTGTTTATGAAGCGTTGCAATCAAAGCATAAATAATATCAAACAAGGAACATTCGAATATCGAACAAGCAACAAGGAATTTCGAACAAGGAAGTAGCAGGTCTAATCATCATTCGGAATTCCTTGTTCCTTATTCATTATTATTTCATTTACAGGCTTCAACCTTAACGAAAGGCATAAAAAAAGGGCCCGGATAGAAATCCAGCCCTGTTTTAAAATCCAATATCCTATGAAAAACCGAAGTAAAGGTAACAGTTGAACATTTTTAAAACAATACCCCAAATAGGGTATATTTAAATATATTTTTAAAATAACAAAAAGCCCCCGGTAAACCGGGGGCTTTGAATAAATCATATTTTAAAGAATTAGTAACTCCAGAGATCCTGTTCGTAGTTGAAAATCTTTTCTTTGATATTCTCCCCTTCGAGTAATTGAAGTATACCATTTTCAGATAGTCCTTTTACGTTTTTGATATACTGATCCATTGGGTTATCCATAGTGCTTTTAATAATGCGACCATAGAACATCCTGCTTTCAAACAGTTCTTCCCAACTCATACGTGCACCAAAGTTTTTACCATTGTATACTTCATACTTGGCAAAAATTGGCCTCATATCAGGATAATAGACCCAGAACAATTCAGTTTCTCCAAGGTTTACGCCCATTGATGTAACCACGTTCTTAACTGGTGCAATCCCCAATATTCTCCAGAATAAACGTGAACTTTCTTTATCAAAGATCACTTCTTCCTTTATCCTGAATTTATAAAATGAGTCGAGATTAACTTCATTTCTTTTCTTTTTTGTACCAAGCAAATTACCCAAAGAATCATAATCGGGCACATCCACTTCTTCTCCTGCAACAATTCTGGCAACTTCAGCTTTCGTCATTGGAGTTGTAAACCTGTCATCCACATTAGAGAAAACCGTAACAAGACTGTCTTGTATAGATTGTAGCAGTATTGAAATAAACCGCTGGTTACCATTGTCTGCATCTGCAGAATAACGGAAAGGAAGATTTAATTTTTCCCTGGTATCAATTTCTCTCCATATTTTATGGCGATAAACAGCATCATCAGCCCTTAAATGCTCATAAGGAAGCGGGGTCCTTTCTCTTAATACAGTTGTTTCAACAGCTTCATCTGGCCTTAAGGATTTTTTTACGGTCTTAATAGGCAAGCTATCAAAAACCTTTTCCTCTGGAGCTGCAGCTATAGCCGGTATGCTGTCTGTAACAGCCGCGGTAGGTTTAATACTTGCCTTGGTTTTGGTTTTGGTAGTTTTACGGGTTGTATTTCGCTTGGTTGAACTACGCTTCTGTGCGAATACTGTATCTGTAAAACCGCCTAGCAAAATGGCCAGTAAGAAATATTTTAATAATTGCTTTTTCATAGCTATGATTATATATTTTAATATAACGCGATTGATTTACCTTCTATTGTCCTCACACCATCCGGTCCCTGTACTTTAACATTATCAAAAGTAACAACTGAACCCGGTCCACATCTTTGGATAAAAGAAGCAAGCGCACCCAAGCTGTTTCCGTTGATTGCCGCTGTTGCAACATTCGGGAAATTAGCACCTGAGAAATAAACGGTAGCACTAACAATGGTAAACCTAAGGTCAAAGTCAAAGTTCTCAAGTTCTGCACGGCAGAACTGCTGACTTTTGAATTCAACTGAGGGCATCCTGACTTTACCAGAACCAACTTTAAATATTGGATCCGGTATCTTTTTAACCCTGAATTCGAATTTGCTGCTGTTCTTATCTGCAACAACAGTAATACTGGCAGGTCCAATTGCACTTACACGAACTGTTCTTTTAGAACCTGACCCTGCAATTGTTCCTCCGGCCATACTAACATTGGTTTTATCCCAACCTGTAGGTGAACCAATGGTAACCGGATTGTCTACCCCAATATAAAATACATTCATTTTATCCAACATTACCGCAGCGCCGCCTGGCGTTCCAACGGTATATTCTACATCTTTTGATTCAACTTTATCATTCCCATCCTGGTCTTTATACCTGATTGTAACAGGAACTTTATGAGCACCGGCACCCGAAGCCTGGAATTTGTATATTCCTTGTCCATCTACAGTTTGAACGCCTGATCCGTTAACGGTGATCTGTGGAACAGCAGCGGAACTATAAGCACCAATACCAGCTGTAATGGTAATTTCTTCTCCCGGCATTACATAATTGGAACTTTGTCCTAATAAAACGCCTGTTTTATCAAATTTAACTTTTACTGCACCCACCTGTTCGTGGCAAAAAGTTACAATTTGGTTTTCAGCATTCTTAACGTTGTTTTGAAATTTACTTAGCAACGTAATACCTGCGATGGTAGGAGTCATGTGAAAATAGGCTATCGTAAAATCTTTCTCTTTACCATCTTCACCTTTTTGAGGAGCAACATCCACAGGAAAAGTACTTGCAAATTTTGTTGCGATTTCAGGATCAATAGCCAACATTTTAGCTTTATATTCCTTCAATTTAGCTTCAAATTCCGGGCCTTTATTTTGTCCGCCGGGACCATTTCCAAATAAACGGGTAGCAGCTTCCAGGTCGTCAATTTTATATTCTTCTTTTGTAACCCCGTCAATAGTAACCATTTTAGAACCGGCTTCTTTTTTCAAATCAGTTTTTAATTGTTCGATGTAAGAATTCAGTTCAGCAGAAAGCTTTTGTGCCTGTACAGCCTTGGGTTGCCATATAGCAGCCTTTTGAGAAGTTAGCGGATCAGCCAATTTTGCTTCGAGTGATTTATATAACGTGTTATTTCCCGCAGTAAGGTTGGTATTTGAAGTTGTTAAACTGTTATCAACAACTTTAAATGCATTTAAAATTTCTGATGATACGTTCAATGCAAGCAGTGCTGTAAGCACCAGGTACATGATGTTGATCATCTTCTGCCGGGGCTCTTTAGGTAAAGCCATAACTAATAAGTATTAATTGTTTTTATTCAATATTGTTTGGATCGAACTTCTGGAGGTCATGATAAAATACCTGTTTGTATCTTATCTTCCCTGCATTGCACTTAACATGTTACCGTAAACTGCATTCAGTTTTCCAAGGTTACTTGCCAATATGCCTATTTCTGCTTTTGCCTTATTTGCATCTTCCACACTACCCATCATAGCCTGGCTGGCTTCAGCCATTTTACCATAGAAACTGTTCAATGCTTTCAAGTGATTGTTGCTTTCTTTTAATTCCAGTTCGTAGATCGTATTTAAAGACCCCAGATTTTTTGTCAGAACCTGAACCTGCTCATGGAATCCTTTTGCACTTTCAGAAGCTGTATTAAATGACTGCATGGTAACAGCACTGCTTGCAAAGGCAGTTGCCATTGTGCTTATAGCAGCAGTAGCTTCTTTAGTTTTATTGCTAAAATCTCCGGTTGATTTAACCACATCACTCACATCAGAAATCCCTGAAACGGTTGTACCAAGTTTTTGAAAACCTTCGCCCAGTTTTTTAAGATTTGCAGGGGTAATATCAGCTTCCTCCAGCATTTTATCCATGCTTTTCAGGGCAGGATTTCCTACAGTTGCAGGCTTAGCTTTACCTTCATAATCCTCCTTCACAGCAGGATAAATTAGATATAGTATTCCATAAATTAAGAAAATGCATGCCTCGGTATACAGACCAATTTTTAACCAAAGATCTGCAATTGGTGTGTGAAGAATTTTCTGTAAAGCTCCAAAAATAACCGCTGCTGCGCCTACTGAAACGCCTACGTCCATCCATTTACTTACGTTTGAAGGAATTTTTACTGACATGTGTTTTAAAGTTTTAAAGTTTTAACTGGGGATTGTTTAGAATAATTGATCTATAAAAAATTTGGAAAAATAACCCGTTTTTTAATGATTAAAAAACGGGTCATTGTACTATTAAGAGCTTATAAAAATATTTACATTTATTATTTTTTACCTTTTTTTGGAGCTGGGGGTAAATCAATCACACAACGAAATCCTATATAAGATTTTGCTGTATCCTGGTATTCATAACTGCGTGTACTTGTTTGAAGGAAATAACCAACATCTTTCCAGCTTCCACCACGTAATACTTTACGCTTCATGCGTGGAGGATCTGAATCTTTGGCATTCCAACGAATATCGGGGTTCATGTCATGTTGAAAATTGTATCCACCTTCATAATATAAAGAGGATGTCCATTCAGCAACATTTCCTGCCATGTTGTACAATCCAAAATCATTTGGCCAGTAAGCATCTGCTCTTACAGTATAAAAGCCGCCATCTTCAGGATAATTACCACGGCCGGGTTTAAAGTTAGCCAACAGGCAACCTTTTTTATTCCTTAAATAAGGACCTCCCCAAGGATAAGGAGATTGAGAACGGCCACCTCTTGCAGCATATTCCCATTGTGCTTCTGTTGGTAATCTGAAATCAGATTCAGGAGATTTTTTCTTTGATTCGAGGAAAGAATTTAAATAATGTGTCCTCCATTCGCAAAATGCGGTGGCTTGTTTCCAGGAAACACCAACTACAGGGTAATTTCCAAATGCCGGATGATTGAAATATTTTTTAGCCATTGGCTCATTGTAAGAATATGCAAAATCCCTAACCCAGCAAAGGGAATCAGGATAAACAGCTATTTGTTGCTTTACAATAAAAGCAGAACGCGGAATGGTAACATCCCTGTTTTGAGCAGCGGCTTTATAATCGAAAGTTTCAGACTGATATACTACTTTTTTGGCATCCAGTTCTTTTTTGCCAAATATCCTGTTGTCAGGGGTAACGATCATTGCATCAATTTTCTCGATGGTGGCTTTATCGCCCCATTTGATCGTGCTGGCTTTTTTCCAGTCTATGTACTCATTGCCATCTGCGCCCTGTTTCACATAACCCATCAATTTGGCAGCAATGGAATCCCTTACCCAATTGGTAAACTGGCGGTATTCATTGTTGGTGATCTCGGTTGCATCCATCCAAAAACCACTGATAGAAACGGCTTTATTACGTGCAGTATAAGAATAGTTCACATCTTCATCACTTGGACCCATGTGAAAAGTTCCTGAAGGGACAAAAACCATACCCGGAGGTTTTGGCAGACTCCAACGGGAACCGGGGGCAACTCCATGAAGCTGACCGTCCTTCGGTAAAGAACTAGACTTACTTTTTTTACTACAACCAGTAGTAGAAACGATAGCAACAAAGGCTACCAGGTAGAATAACCGATTAGTCATTTTTTTAAACTTTGAGGGTAATGGGCAAATGTAATGATTATTTTGAATTATTATCACTTTGGCATTATTCATAAAGAATTTTTTTCACGGAAATATTGGTTCCAGTTTCCTTAAACGGCTAAATTATTTAATTATTGTGAACTTTATTGTTAATTAATGGGATTTTTCAATAACAATTTCAGCTCATTAATTTTACCCACAGGGGCCAGGCATTCATAGTTTTTACACAAGTAGATCATGGGGGTTTGGGTAATTTTTTTATTTAATAACAACGCTAAATCTAATACCTTATTAGTACTTTGAAAAACTTTATTTGGCATATACAGTTGTAATAAATCCGACTTTAAAGGTTCCAGGATTTCGCCGGTGATCACAACCTCATTTATTCCAATAGCCTGTTTTAAAATAACAGTAGCCCAAACTGCAAAAGATGTTGGATATTTCATACCTGCATCAACCAAATGTTTTGTTAAATTTTGCGCCCTGCTACCCCAATCTGCATTTTCAAAAACCACAGACAGGTAAAATAAGTTCTCTGCCATGATGCTGTTACCTGAAGGAATGGCACCATCATAAAATTCAATTTTTCTTGTTATCACATCTGTTTGCTCTGAATTGGTGTAATAAAAAAATCCGGTTTCCTTATTTTCGAAGTAACTGATGACATGTGAAGTAAGTTTTTTTGCTTCCAGTAAATATTTCTGATCAGAACTTATCTCCTGCAAATGAATACATGCCTGTATCAAATATGCATAATCATCCAGGAATGCAGGGTGTTTTGCTTCATTGTTTTTATAGCTGTGGAAGCCAGGCATTCCATCCCGGCTGAATTTATCAATAATAAAATCAAAGAGAGATTCTGCTTCATTTTTATATTCTAAATTACCCAAAGCCGCTGAAGCTTTACAAAATGAGGTTAGCAATAAAGCATTCCATCCCAGGATGATCTTATCATCGGTAGCAGGACGGGTTCGGGTATTTCTGAATTTTAATAATATTTCATTTCCATAATTGACAAGTGTTTTCAATTCATCCGGGCTGATATTATTTTCTTCGGCAAATTTTTCTTCGCCTTTTGAAATGTGTAAAATATTCTTGCTTTCCCAGTTTCCATTTTCTGTTACTCCAAACCATTTACAATATAAACCGGCCTCTTTTCCTAAAATATTTTCAATTTCCTTTTTATCCCAAACATAAAATTTACCTTCCACGCCTTCGCTGTCTGCATCCATGGCAGCATAAAAACCTCCTTCCGGATGCTTCATTTCCCTGATAAAAAATCCGAGTGTTTTATGAATGGCATCTGCATATGATTTATTATTTGTTACCTGGTACGCATCTGCCAAAACACTAACCAGTAAAGCATTGTCGTATAACATTTTTTCAAAATGGGGAGCCAGCCAGCGGCTGTCGGTACTATACCTTGCCAATCCTCCGGCCAGGTGATCATAGATCCCTCCATTCAGCATTTGCTTCAATGAAAGTTCTGCCTGTTGAAGCGATTTCTCATGTTTGAAAAAAAAACCATAAGCAAGGAGATATTGTATCGTAAATGTTTGTGGAAATTTAGGTGCAGCCCCAAAGCCGCCATATATTGTATCCGCAGTTTTTAATATATTCTCTGCCATGGCATCACAATGTTCTTTTCGGAACAAGCTGGTAGAGCTATCAATATGAACTAAATCATTTTTTGCAAATAAATTTCCGGCTGCACTGATGTGCTCAACCAGTTTATCCGCTTGTTGTATCAGTTCTTCCCGGCGGTTTTCCCAGGCATGGTGTATATTAGCCAAAACATCTTTCCAGGAAGGTCGGTTAAACGCTTTTTGTGGCGGAAAATAAGTTCCCCCATAAAAAGGCTTGGCTTCGGTTGTAAGAAAAACATTCAGTGGCCAGCCGCCATTCCCGGCAATTGCCTGCACTGCATCCATATAGATATGATCAAGGTCGGGACGCTCTTCCCTGTCTATTTTTATATTGATGAAGTGCTCATTCATATAAGCGGCCACTTCCACATCTTCAAAGCTTTCTCTTTCCATTACATGACACCAGTGACAGGCCGCATAACCGATACTCACGAGTATGGGTAAATCCAGTTTTCTTGCTTTTTGTAAAGCTACTTCTCCCCAGGGATGCCATTGTACAGGATTGTGTGCATGCTGAAGCAGGTAAGGGCTGCTTTCATGAATTAATTGGTTGCTGAATTTTTCTGCCATCTGATAAAATTAAAGAATTGCAGCTTAGAAACAGATCGGCTGTGATCTCATCTTTCCAACTAAGCAGGAAACATTCATGAGAAGATGCCTTTGTCGGTATGACAAATCAAATGCCAGTAAAAAATTAATAAGAAAATCCGGCCGGCTTATTTCTTCTTTTCGGAAGAAAGGAAATTATCCAGTGCACTGACCATACTTGGTGCCTGGGGTAAAGGGGCTTTAATATCGAGCGTTAAACCGGCATCTTCAGCAGCCTTGAAAGTATTGGCACCAAAAGCACCGATCCTCGTCCCGTTTTGTTTAAACTGCGGAAAATTTTCCATCAGGCTTTTTACGCCACCCGGTGAAAAGAAACATATAATATCATAATTGCGTGCCATAACTTCTTTTATATCATTGCTTATGATCTTATATAAGACAGGAGTTGCATACCCACAATTGTGATTTTTCAGCCAGTTTGTGATCTCACTGTCGAAGGACTCTGAACAAGGATATAAAAATTTTTCGTTGTCTTTGTGCTTATTGATAACGTCGAATAAACTTTTATTCACCCCATCAGCGCCATAAAATACTTTGCGCTTACGGTATAGAATAAATTTTTGGAGATACAAGGCCACTGCTTCAGTAATGCAGAAATACTTGGTTTCCTGCGAAACGGTGATCTTCATTTCATCACAGATCCGAAAGAAATGATCAATGGTGTTGCGGCTGGTAAATATGACTGCTGTAAATAATGCAATATCAATCTTTTGCTTACGGAATTCTTTTGCAGGAATACCTTCCACTACTATAAATGGATGAAAATCAAGGCTCAATCCGTATTTATTGGCTAAATCATAATAAGGAGACTTTATTCCTTCCGGTTTGGGTTGGGTAATAAGTACTTTCTTAATTAGTATTTTAGAAGCAACAATCTTTTTTAAATCCTTTTTAATCATACTTATATCTCCAATGGATATGCAAAATTACAAACTTTTGCTCATAAAAGTCAAAGCCAGTTTGTAAATTACAAGCAGGGGTATTATTTCAATCCCAATAATATATATGAAAAAGTGAAGCCTGCTTACTTTTAGCCTGTTTTGTAAGAGACTGTATGACCTGAAAAATCGCATCAGTATCATGAATGCGATCAAAATAAATGAGATGAGCACAGCAATTTCGGCAATGGCCTTATCAGAAAATGCCATGAGTATAATCAAAGGTATCAGGCAAATTGCCATGATCTTATTTATAAGAAAAATGATAAAAATATAGGTATCTGCTTCCAGTTTATACCCGGTGACCCAACCGGTAAATTTGAGCATACAATATTTAATGAAATAAATGATGGCCAGGCTGCAGCAACAAATCAATAACAATTGCCAGTAATCATTGTTGCCCGCTTTTCCATAAAACTGAAGCAACAGGTTAAGATACCAGCTTCCTACAAGTATAAAAAAAACATTGAAAAAAAGTGAGGGTAATTTAGCCTGTAACAACTGATCGGTAAGCTGGCTTTGTCTTAAAGATGTATTCAGGAATACACGGAATAAATTACTGAAATAACGCGGATATAAAAATTTCAGGATTGCAAACAAAAAGACGAGGACCAGCAATGGATAAAATACTTTCTCTTTTGAATTGCTCTTTTTAAGGGTTTGGATAAAAAAAAAGGGTTTGCCCTTGCTGTTTAAATAAACATTGTCTTCCAGAATCTTATTTAGCCTGTTGCCTTTACCGGCAAATTGAGGTATCAATACCCCGGAACTGTCATTCAAATTCTTCCCGGGTAAAAATGCAGAACTATCAATGACCTTTGTACTATCATTTAAAATTAAAACAGTGTCTTTTTGCTGGGCACAGTTGATAAGCGGGATTAACATGAATAAGACACAAAAAACAAGAAGCCGGTTCAGCATCATATAAAATTTCTTGTGCAAAAATAGTTTTAATATGCAAACCATTAAAAGTAATTGATATAACCAAAATGTAATTTGGAAGATTCCCTGATATTAAATTTAATATCATCCCTTTTTCCAAGGGCATAACTCAGATTAAGCAATCCCAGTTTTGTTTCATAAACAATGCCAATCCCTGCCCCGGTAAATTGGTTATTCAAATTGAACGATTGATACTTATTTTTTGTAAACCCGGCATCTATGAACAGAAATAAATAAGAGTTCCTGGAAAAAATATTCCTGTATTCAGCAGTTAAAACTGCATACCTGGTTGCATAAATACTTTCCTCGTCGAAGCCCCGCATTAATTTATACCCGCCGATCTGAAAAAGTTCATTTCTGAAAATAGCCGGGCTGCTGTAAAAACCGGTGTTCAGTCCGGCTTTTACAGCAGATGATTTTCCAACAGGAAAATAATGTGCAGCAACCAGCTTTAATTTCAACTGGTAGCTCCCCGGTTTTATTGAATCATACAATGAAGCATAATTAAATGCAGGATCTTTGATATTAACAATATCACTGTTCTTCTTTACATTTTTTATCCCAACCGACCCTGTAAAATTTATTTCATTGCCAATGCGGGGATTAAACCTGTAGTTTGTTTTAACCCATTCATAATTCAACCCCACGTTGGCAGAACTTACATCAATATTAGGTGGTAATTTTTTTGATAACTTAATACTATTGGTATCAATTGCACCGGCCAGTAAACCTGTATTCTGCCATTGTACAAATATTTTTCCTGTTTGATATGCAGATATAGAAAATTGCAATCCAAGTTGTGTATTGATCTGCAGGAAACTTGAATCTTTTTTAAACAGGTCGAATAAAAAGTCGAAACCAACAGCTGTGTTGAAGATATAAGGCTGGTAGAATCCTAGGTTCAGCCTCGGTGATTTTTGCTGGAGCTGCTGCCACTTTAATAAGATCCCTTCTCCTGTTCCCAAAATATTCTTCAGGTCAAGGTTTACATCGCCGGTTAGTTGTAGTTTCCCCGATTGAGAAGAAGCAGGTAAAAACCCGATGATAAAATTTACCTGGCTGCTTCGTTTTGCTTTTAAATAAAGATTCAATACAGCGCCTGCACCCAACATGGTAAGATCTGAAGCCTGTACAGGTGTTACATAAGGAAGTTCCAGCATACGCTTATCTACCAGTTGTAATTTTTCCCTGTTGTAAGCACTGCCATTGGAGATACCGAGATAATGCTGTAAAAACTTTTTACTGAGGTTCACTTTTCCAAAAACCCGTATGCTGTCAATTTGATACAAAATGCCTTTGTCGGCTTTCAACAATGCACTTATCATTTCATCTTTTATCTGAACACTGTCCAGGTAAACAGATGCAAATGGATAACCTTCTTTTTCAAAATAGTTCAGCATTCGTTGCTGCATTGCCTGCAATTGGATTATGTTGATCGGTTTATTGTTATAATTCTTTTCACTAAAACCACTTTCATCCAATGCGTTCTTTTCAATATTTACAGGTGTAAGTTGAACCCAGTTGTATTTTGTGCCAAGATAAACATTCAGGTAAATAGCAGAAGCCGATGACCAACTGCTGTCTATCGAAGCAACCGGATATCCTTTGGATACAAGCAAAGCAGGCAATTTGCCTACATAATCCGTTGCGGCAGGCTGGCTGTTAAAGACAGTTTGCAGTTTCAACCGCTGCGGATCAAAGGAACTATCTTTGTCTGTAAATTTTATGATCAATGAAAAATTATCCTTAGAACCCTGAAGTTGTTGAGCAGTTAACTGCATGGCAATACTGCAACAAATAAATATTACAAATACCTTTTTTATAAAAATTGTGCAGGTTATGTTCATGCAGTAAATAAATCAAAAATACTAAAAGTAAATCTACCATCATTGGCGGGCATTTATATTCATATTCCATTTTGTAAACAAGCATGCACTTATTGCAATTTTCATTTTTCAACTTCATTGAAACAGAAAGGAAATGTTTTAAATGCATTGAATAAAGAAATATTATTAACTCCTGAATTTCCCACCAGCCATACTGAAATTGATACCATTTACCTGGGTGGCGGCACTCCGAGTTTATTATCAGGAGACGAGTTGAAGAGTATTTTTGAAACACTGCAAAGGAAATTTCAAATAAATACCAATGCAGAAATAACACTTGAAGCAAACCCGGATGACATTGAGCAAAGCTTGCTGCGGCAATGGCTGAAGGCCGGTATCAACAGGCTCAGCCTGGGCATTCAGTCATTTTCAGAAACCGAACTGGTTTGGATGAACCGGGCTCACAATGCCTCAGAATCCCTTAAAAGCATTGATGAGATACAGGATGCGGGATTTACCAATTTTTCAGTTGACCTGATCTATGGTTCACCTGTATCCGGAAAGGATGAACTCTTAAAAAATACTGCCATTATTTTTGAAAAAAATATCCCGCATATCTCCTGTTATGCATTAACGGTAGAACCTAAAACTGTACTTGACAATATGATCGGTAAAAACAGGTCATTACCCATCGATGCTGAGAAACAAGCTGAACAATTTTTGCTTTTAATGGACCTTATGAAACAACAGGGTTATGAGCATTATGAAATAAGCAATTATGCAAAACCAGGGATGCGAAGCAAACACAACAGCAGTTATTGGTTGCAGACTGCAGCCGGGCCCGGGATCCCTTATTATGGATTTGGCCCCTCTGCCCATTCATTTGACGGAAAAAATACCAGGCGCTGGAATATTGCAAATAATTCACTGTATGTACAATCTCTTATAAAAAACATCATTCCTTTCGAGGAAGAAATTCTGACTGAAACACAGCAAATGAATGAATACATCATGACTTCTTTGAGAACAATGGAAGGGTTAGACCTTCATCTTGTAAAAGTAAAATTTGGAAAAACCAATTGCGAACAATTAAAGGCAGGAAGCCTTAAATATATTGAAAGCAAGAAACTTTTGTTTGAAAATGAGAAATTAATGCTGACCAGGGAAGGAAAATTATTTGCAGACGGGATTGCTGCAGATCTATTTTTTTGAGTGATGCAAATGCCTTTTGAAATACTTTACAATTTCGATGACTGTTAAGCAACAAACCATCACAAGGATCGCTGTTCCGCTGAAATTTGAAAATGACAATGGCATATAAATCTTTCTTATATAAAGTTACAACAATTATCAGACCAGTCCTGCTTCAATTGATTTAAACCCCTTGTTTGCCGGGATGTGCTGCCATAATATCTGATAAATGGTTTCAGCAATGGGCATATCTGCACCAATTTCGAGGTTTATTTTATGCATACAGTTGCTTGCATTGTATCCTTCTGCGATCATACTCATTTCCAATTGAGCAGCTTTAACCGAATAACCTTTTCCGATCATGTTACCGAAAGTACGGTTACGGCTGAAAAGAGAATAGCAGGTAACCAACAGGTCGCCCAGGTAAACCGAAGTTGCATAGTTATTGTGCACCAGTTGAGGACCGGAGGTTTTTTTATGTTCATTGTAACCAACTTCTGCATTGATGATCCCCGCTTTTCGAAGAAAGCCTGCCATTTCATCGGCGCTGTTTGCTATAAGTACGCTTAAAAAATTATCCCCATAGTCAAGGCCATGAGCAATACCGGAACCCACTGCATAAATATTTTTCAATACCGCAGCATACTGAACACCATAAATATCCCTGTTTTGAATGGTATTGATGTAAGCTGTTTTAAAGAACCCTGAAATGGCAGTAGTATATATTTCATCTACACCGGTAAAAGTGAGGTAGGATAATTTTTCAGCAGCCACTTCTTCTGCATGGCATGGCCCCAGTACTGTAAAATAATTTTCTATAGCAACATTGAAATTATTTTTGAGGTAGTCGTTTAACAACAGGTTCTGGCCGGGTAAAATTCCTTTTATGGCAGAAACTATTTTTTTTCCCCGGAAAATATTTTTATCCAAAACTGATAAAACTTCAATCGCAAATGCAGAAGGAATTGCAATAACAATGCAGTCTGAATTGTTTATCACTTCATCGGCATGGGAAGTAAGTACAAGTTTACTGATATCAAAATGAGCAGATGGTAAATATTGGGGATTGTGATGACGCTCTTTGATTTGCTGAATAGCTGACTCACTCCGGTTCCACCAATGGATGGTATTGCCGTTGTCGGTTAAAATTTTTGCCAGAGCAGTGCCCCAGCTGCCGCTACCTAAAATCCCGAAGTTCATAGTTTGAAGTTTGAGGTTTGAGGTTTGAAGTTTGAGCCGTGCGACCATCCTCGAACATCAAACTTCGAACATCGAACAGTTTTATAACCCTAACTTATCCACCGCCATCTGCGCAGCAATCTGGCTGGCATCTTTTTTATTATATCCTTTGGCCTGTGAAACCAATTCACCATCTACTGTTGCGCCGATCGTAAACAACCTGCGGCCATTTTCAAATTTCTCATCCAGTGTTTCAAATTCAAGCGCTTTGCCATTCTTATTTGCCCAGCCGTATAATTTGTTTTTGATGTTGATCTCAATGCCTTCCAGGTCGTCGGTAAACAAATGCGGGTAAATAATATATTCTTCAACCCATCGCTGGGTGCTTTTATATCCTTTATCCAGGAATACAGCCCCTATCAATGCTTCGAGTGTATTACCGAATATCTGGGATATTTTCAACGCATTGTCGAATTTATTGTAAAAGGTGATCTTCTTCAATCCCATTTTCAAAGCGATCTCATTGAGTTTTTGCCTGTTTACCATTTTACTTCTCATCTCTGTTAAAAAGCCTTCACCTTTGTACGGATATTTTCGAAACAGGTAATGAGCAATGATTGAACTCAATACAGCATCTCCTAAGAATTCAAGACGCTCATTGTTTTCGTCTGCTCCTTCCCTTACAGAACGATGGCTCAGTGCTGTTTTATACAAGGTAACGTCACCCGGCGTAAAACCAAGTACGTTGTTGAGTTGCTTTTTGAACTCTTTCTTTTTAAGGTTGTCGGCAAAAAAAGTTTTTAGAAATTTCAAAGCAGGAATTATGTTTACCCGAAATTAGGCTATTTGTTTTAAAAAAAACGAATGCGAATTGTAAGAAAGAAAGTAAAGATTCAGGTTAGCCGTTTATGGTTTATATTTCTTTATGATCACAGAAGCATTGTGGCCTCCAAAGCCAAATGTGTTGCTTAAAGCAGCGTTCACCACTTTGTGTTGGGCTTTATTGAAAGTAAAATTCAGTTTGGAATCGAGTTCCGGATCATCGGTAAAATGATTGATCGTTGGAGGTATGATATCTTTTGTAACCGACATGATACATGCAAGTGCTTCAAGGGCTCCGGCAGCACCCAGGCAATGACCCGTCATACTTTTTGTAGAACTGATATTGAGGTTATACGCATGTTCACCAAATACACTCAGGATGGCTTTTGTTTCTGCAATATCTCCCAATGGTGTTGAAGTACCATGAACATTGATGTAATCTATGTCTGCAGGTTTCATACCAGCATCCTTTAATGCTACATGCATTACATTTTTGGCGCCCAGTCCGTCAGGATGAGGAGCTGTAATATGATATGCATCGGCAGCAGCACCGCCACCGGCAATTTCGCAATAGATCTTTGCACCACGGGCCAATGCGTGTTCAAGGCTTTCCAGGATGATAACACCCGCGCCTTCTCCCATCACAAATCCATCTCTGTCTTTATCAAAAGGGCGACTGGCTGTTTTGGGATCGTCGTTTCTTTCGCTGAGTGCTTTCATTGCATTGAATCCGCCCACACCTGCAGCACTGATCACTGCTTCACTACCGCCGGTAATGATGATATCTGCTTTATCCAAACGGATATTATCAAAAGCATCAATGATGGCATTTGTAGAAGACGCACATGCACTGACCACGGCAAAATTCGGTCCCCTGAAACCATAACGCATGGAAATCTGTCCTGCGGCAATATCCAAAATCATTTTTGGAATGAAGAAGGGATTGAAACGAGGGGTTCCGTCACCGGATGCAAAATTGATCACTTCTTCCTGGAAGGTGATCAGGCCGCCAATTCCACTTGCAAAGATCACACCTACCCTGTCTGGATTTACATTTTCTTTGGAGATACCCGCATCTTTAACAGCTTCGTCGCTTGCAACCAATGCAAACTGGCAATAGCGGTCCATTTTACGGGATTCTTTTTTGTCGAGGTAATCGGTGGGTTCAAAGTTTTTAACCTCACAGGCAAACCGGGTCTTAAATTTAGCAACGTCGAATTGTTTGATATGATCGCAGCCGCTTACCCCATCAGCTAAATTCTGCCAATATTCATTGACAGTTTTACCCAATGGAGTCAGGGCACCCAATCCGGTAACAACTACTCTCTTTAAGTCCATACAATTTGCCTGTGATAATTAAAATGCCTGGCTGGCCAATGCCAATCAGACAGGATGATGTTACTTGGCGTTCTCTTCTAAATAAGAAACTGCCTGGCCAACCGTAGTAATGGTTTCGGCCTGTTCATCAGGAATAGAAATATTAAATTCTTTTTCAAATTCCATAATTAATTCAACGGTGTCCAAGCTATCGGCACCTAAATCATTTGTAAATGAAGCTTCCGGTGTAACTTCCGCTTCATCAACACCTAATTTGTCAACAATGATCTTTTTAACTCTTGTTGCAATGTCTGACATGATAGTAAAATTTAGTTAATACAAGTGCAAAAATATACTTTTTGAACTAAATACAAAGAAATACTAAATACAGTAAAAGAATCCCCTGTTTTGAACCGGAAAATCTGTAGCTGGAAAGTTAAAAACCAATAACAAAATTTTTCCCGGAAGTAAAAAACAAAACTAAAAAATAACGTATATTGTAAAATCTTCTTCCCTTTACCAGTTCAATAACAAGTAAAATCTTTTGAAATGGGTTTAAAACAAATCGATCATGGGACCACAGAATATGAAAAAATGGTGGCACTCAGGCAACAGATTCTGCGTCAACCCCTGGGGCTCAGTTTTTCAAATGATGAACTTGAAAAAGAAAAAAATGACCTGTTAATTGCGGCTTTTGATGATGAAGATATGTTGGGATGCTGTATGTTAACTGCGCAAAACAACCAAACGTTACGGATCAGGCAGATGGCGGTACAAAATAACCTGCAGGGAAAAGGCATTGGTGCTTCGTTGATGTCATTTATAGAATCACTGGCCAGGGATAAGGGTTATAAATGCCTGATGATGCATGCCCGGGATACTGCCATTGGGTTTTACGAAAAATTCGGATACAAGGTAAAAGGCGAACAGTTTTTAGAAGTAGGTATCCCGCATCATATAATGGAAAAAAAACTCTGAGTTTCTCTAATCCGGCTTAACAAGAGAAGAACAAAACTTAAAATCAAAGCCATTACTTCTTTATGTTGACCGCCAATATTTTTCTTGCCGCATACTCTTCTTCTCCTGCAAATGCTTCTTTGGGAATGATAAAAAAAGAACGTGCATTGAAATACAAATGAAAAAAATGCGGGCTTTCCATCCAGGTACTGAACTCGCTCCATTCCCAACTCCGGCTTCCCCTGTCATTTTCAATCACCAGTTCATTGTTTCCAAGTGTTGCTTTAAACCGGTCTTTAAAAGTCTGGGCTCTTTTATAAATAATGTTGGGTAATAAGAACCAGAAAAGGATCATCATTAAGAACCACAACATAGAGCTGATTAAAAATGCAAACGGAGATATTTTTTTAAAATAGAAAAGTGCTGCTGATAAAATTGCGAAAACATTCACAAGGACCATCATTGTTTTAATTTCCCTGCGGCTGATGAAATGATAACGCAGGGCCTGGATCACTTTTGCTTTGTTGTAAGTAAAATATGCTGAAGTCAAGTAATGTATGATTTGTGATGTATGATGTATTATTTTATATTACAAAGGTACCGTCTATTTATAAAACAAGATCATTGCAATATATATTAAAGCAGTTTGTCATTTTGTTTATGCCTGTCTGAATCTCGCAAAGTTTTCTTTTCAAAATTTTTTTTCAGTGCATCTGTAAGGTTAACACCGGTTTGATTGGCAAGGCAGATCAATACCCATAGCACATCCGCCATTTCATCGGCAAGGTCTTTTCCTTTGTCGGATTCTTTAAATGATTGATCACCATATTTCCGAACCATCAATCTTGAAAGTTCTCCCACTTCTTCCATCAGTATTCCAAGGTTGGTAAGTTCGCTGAAATATTTTACGCCGATGGTTTTTATCCATTGGTCTATGTCTGATTGTGCTTGTGCTATTGTCATGGCTTTGATATTTTTATTGCACGAATTTAGGACACGAATTTCACGAATTAGAATACAACTCTTTGCGA
>JAYSWW010000376.1:0-3263 GCA_043717805.1 Ferruginibacter sp. | reverse complement strand
AGCAATATTTTGCCCTGCCAGTTTAGACCGTTCATAGGCAAAGCCCTTTTCACCTACCGGAATCCTTTGTTCATCCAATGGCTCCATGGATGGCTTTTGTTGATAAGCATGAATGGAACTGATGTGAATACATCTTTTAATACCGGTTTTCAAAGCATTTTCAATGACCATTCTTGTTCCTTCCACATTGGTAAGATGAACAAGGCCTTTGGGATCGCCATTTACAGAGATCAAAGCAGCACAATGAATTACCGCATCACAATCTTTCATTAAAGTATTTAAAATACCCGGTTGAAAGAGATCAGCTTTTACAATCTCAACCGGCAGATCATCACAGGAACGGGTATCCATATCTCGTATCAATGCCTTTACAGCAATATTCCTGTTGTTCAACTCCTGCAACAGTGCAGCTCCAAGATGTCCGGCAGCACCGGTTAGGGCAACTTTCATTTTAATTATGATTCATGTTTCAAGTTAGTAAATATTAAATGGAACTCTTTTCAAAGAATAACCGTTTATGTAAGTTATTTTTTTCATTAACAAATCTTTAATAGATGGGTTTTAAATTATGCTGATAATGAACAGTCATAGATGCATATTTATAAAAACCATAAAAAAAATTACCATGAAAAAAGTTATACTCGCCTTACAAAAATTCTTTAGTGTTGATGAAGGTTACTCTGTTTTACCCGGAAATATTTAAGATTACTTACCAGCAGAAACAGGATACATTGGATAACAACGTTCAGCCACAAATGCTGAACGTTGTTTTATTTTTCCGGGCAAGGTGAATCATGTGATCTAAAATAAACTCATCTGTTTCAAACGGGTATTTGCAATGGTAGTTACCTGATTGATTTCCGTTAATCCAGGTTCCCGGATATGATAAACAGCAGTTGCTTCATACCGGGATGCAACAATGATCTCTGTTCCATCCGCGTGATCTTCAAATAACTTCTTTACCAGTTCTGGCCGGTTATTATCCTTTGATAAATGGGAGAGGAGCAGGTGAGTCATAAATTGCGGTTTGTGTTTACTGAATATTTCCAGTGCCTGTGTATTCGACAAGTGACCATTGCCACTGCGGATCCGGTTCTTCAGATGAACCGGGTACCTGCCGTTCTCCAATAATGTTTCATCGTAATTTGTTTCAAGAAATGCAGCATGACACTGACTGAAATGCTTAACGACATGATCGCATGATGCACCGATGTCTGTAAAAACGCCAACAGTGACCATATTGCATTTTATAATAAAACTATGGGGATCAACTGCATCGTGAAATTTTGGAAAGGCAGTGATGGCCAGCCCGCCGATCAACACCGGTTCATAAGCTTTTAAACTGTTTACCAATTGTTTCCTTAACCTGGCCCCGCCTCTTAGTAAAGTTTTATGCGTAATGTGAACAGGGAGACTGTATTTTTCGGCAATCACATCAACGGCTTTGATGTGATCTGAATGTTCATGAGATATGAAGATCGCTTTCACTTTATGCATTGAAAGGCCGAGTTGGCGCATACGCTTCTCCGTTTCCCTGCAGGATATGCCGGCATCTATCAAAACTGCTTCTGTTTCGTTGCCGATGTAATAACAATTACCGTTGCTTCCTGAATTTAAAGATGTAATGAATAAAGACATGTGGCTGCAAAGAAAAACAATTTTGACTTATCCAGGTCATTTATCAAGCGGCAAGGTGATTTTGGATTCAACCATGCCCCCTTCAATTTCATAAATTTCAAAACTGGCTTTTCCCTGGTACAGCAGCCTCAACCTTTGTTGGGTACTGATGATACCAAAACCCTCAGCATTCTTGCCTGATTTTCCGTTCAGGCTTCCGGTATTTTGTACGATCAGTTCATGCCGGTTGTTTTTAACCGAAGATATTATGCGTACAACGCCGCCGCTGATCTGTTTACTGATCCCGTGTTTAATGGCATTTTCCACAAGCGTCTGAAGCATCATAGGAGGCACCGTTTGAGTAAGCGTATCCCGGTTGACCTGCATTTCTATCTGCAATCTATCTTCAAACCGCATGTATTCCAGTGCCAGGTAATCATTTACAATATCAAGTTCCTGTTGAAGCGGAACGGTTTCCATGTTTTCAGCCTGCATACTGCTTCTTAATATATTACTGAGTTCTGTGATAGCCTGCCTTGCCCGTTGCGGATTTTCATCAACCAATGCCCTGATGCTATTGTGAGCATTGAAAATAAAATGTGGATTGATGTGCGACTTGATCGTTTTCAATTCAAGTGATTTGACCATCGCCTCCAGCCTCAGTTTATCAATCTGGTCATTCCTGTTCTTGTTTATATAATGCCATACCAGGTAAATCAGCAACCAAAGTGCTATTAATATGAATGTGATCAGGATACCCCAGAAATCCATTCCTTTCCTGGGCTCTTCATAATGCCATTCTGCTTTTGCATTCCTAAACCAACCCGTGGCTTTTTTAATTTTGGTAAAAGCAATGTACTTTGAAGAATCTATTTTCTTATTGACCTCATAATTATAATAATTCGTATTTTTTAACTGCAATTCATCTTCCATTTGTATAGCTTTCTGCTTTTTTTCATTCAGGTTATACTTCTCGAAAGACATACCTGAAACCTCGCTGATGAATTTTGATCCATAATAAGTTAACAGGCCAACTGAAACAGTACTGACCAGGAACATGACGAATACACGGGTGAAAGAAAATCTCATCCATTCAATGCGCTTTAAAACTTCCCGCAGCAAGTGAGTAAATCCTATGAAACAAATGAAATCTATCACCAATGCAATAAAGAATACATTCCTTTTACTTTCAGGATTCAAATAATATTCGCTGGCAAACTGGTAAGCAAAGAAAAGATTGATAAGGGTCCAGCCACCCCAACCAGCAAACTGGCACAACCAATACCTTCTGGAAAATTTGAACATAACAATGAAATTAGTTACAAATCCTGAGTTTAATTATGCATTGTTATTAATGGCGAAATAGTGTGGTAAAAGGTTCGATGTTGAAGTTCGATGTTTGAAGTTTGAAGTTTGAAGTTCGGGACTAAAACTTCTCCAAAAGAGTCTGAAGTTATTAGGACAAACCCAAACATGCTTATTTTTGTAAAGATGACGCAACTATCCACGCTCAATAAATATTTCTGGAAATACCGATGGCTATTCTTACTTGGATTCTTGTTTGTAATTCTGACAAATTATTTCAGGATCTTATCGCCTCAGCTTACAGGTTATGTTGTAAATACAGTTGTGCAATCGATCAGTAA
>JAYSWW010000375.1:0-3290 GCA_043717805.1 Ferruginibacter sp. | reverse complement strand
GACAAGGTGCCTGACAATGAAATTACACGGGCAAAAAATATTCGTAAAAAATATTTTGATTCTAAAAAATAATGGTATGGCAAAAAGTCAAATAAAATCTTACTCTCTTGACGAGATAAAAGATAAATATATTGGTAAGAAAAAAACTCCTGCTAGGGATCAATACGAATACGAGCTTCGGATGGATGTATTAGGCAATATGATCAAAAAAGCAAGACAGGAACGCAACCTGACTCAGGAGCAGCTTGGGAAGTTAATCGGTGTCCAAAAAGCTCAGATATCGAAATTGGAAAGCAGTACAAACAGTGCAACGATTGACACTATCATAAAAGTGTTTAAGGCATTGAAAGCAGATATTCATTTTAATGTCAAACTTGAGAACCAGCATTTACAACTTTCCTGAGACTGCAAGGCGGCGTACAACAAAGGTGGCGGTTGCACAACTACATTAAAAGGGAAATTGCCCGAGTTTAAAGAACTGATTTTTCTTTTTATTTCGAAGAGACTTTTTATTTTGTGGTTGCCGTTATAGTGATTGTGGGGGGGGTGACAGCTTAAAAAGTAAAAACAAAGACCCCACTATAGCGCAAGCCTGTAAATAGTAAGCCTGGCGCAAGCGTCTCGCTTGTGCCTTCCTTCCTCTGCAGAATCTCCTGCAAGGGACTCTGCGGATGCAAGTCCAATTCAAAAACGTTTTTCATAGAGAGCGCTTTAACAAATACGATATCTATTCTTATACCTTGTTATTATCGTAACCCTCCGGCCAAGTACATATAGTTTACCATGATAAGGATAAATAATTTTGTTCTTTAAAATCAAAGAATAAAATTATGGAGGCAATAGGTGAAAAAAAAGTTCGTGTTTTTCGGGGAGAGGAAAAAATACTGAACCTGCTGAATGAATATGATAAAAGCAATCTGAGTGTAAAAGCATTTTGTCAGGGGCATAATCTTTCTTCAGGCAGCTTTCATAATTGGAAAAAGAAATACAGCAACAGGCTGTCAAAATCAACGGCCGGGCCAGGGTTTACCACTTTACAAATCAAGTCGCCTGCCCGGGTTGCGGAGCCTGCTTTGTTTGCAGAAGCTAAGGGGATCAGGATTTATCAACCGGTGAGTGCTGCTTACCTCAGGGAACTGTTATCATGAGCTGCATAATAACTCTTACTGATCAGCGAAAGTATCATCTGTACCGCAAAGAAACCGATATGCGCAAGGGGTTTAATTTGCTCTGCGGCATTATTGCCAATGAGCTGGGCCGGCAGGTATTGCAGGGCGATGCATTTATTTTTATTAATAAGCCGCGTACCCATCTTAAACTGTTGGTTTACGAACAGGGTGGGTTTACCATTTTTTACCGCAGGCTGGAGCAGGGTGCTTTTGAAGTACCAGCCTTTGACCTCGATGCAAAGAGCATGCAACTAACATCCGACCAGTTGCATTTTATCTTAAGGGGCATCTCACTGAAAGAAATTAAATACCGTAAAAGATATCAACATCAGCAGGCAGTTGGTTGATAAAATATGTTGTTTATTTTTTTGCAGGAGCAGATATTTGCTCCGTTATGCAAGCGGCTTCAGCACCAGATTATAGAAATTTATACGAGCAATCCCAAGTAAGAATTGTTGCATTGGAGCAACAACTGCAGCAATTGCGGAAAATGATTTTTGGCAGCCGGCAGGAACGCTTCATTCCCTCATCAGTAATCGATCCGCAGCTATCCCTTAATATAAAAGCAGAATCAACCGCCAGTGTCAGTGTGACCGGCACAAAGCAGATTCAGTATACCAGAACAAATATTTCTGTTGAACAAAAACCGCTGCAGCATCCCGGCCGAATGAAACTGCCGGAGTTTTTGCGCCGGGAAGAAATCATTATACAACCTGCTGAAGACATTACGTCCTGCAAAAAAATGGGTGAAGAGATCACGGAGATATTAGAATACCAGCCTGGTGAGTTGTTTGTAAAAAAATACATCCGCGTCAAATACGCAAAGCAAAATAATGAAGGAGTGCTGATTGGTGAGCTTCCTTCCAGGCCAATAGAAAAAGCAATGGCAGGTGAAGGATTACTGGCCCAGATAGTGATTGATAAGTATGTTGACCATTTACCCCTGTACCGCCAGATGCAGCGCTTTGAAAGAGTCGGTGTTAAATTACCTTATTCTACACTCACTGATTGGGTAAGCGATACCTGCCAGCTTATCACGCCACTGTTCAATGCGCTGAAAGCAGAAGTATTACATAGTAATTACCTGCATGCCGATGAAACACCCATCAAAGTAATGGACAAAGACAAGAAGGGCGCTACGCACCGTGGTTACTATTGGGTATACCAGAGCAGTATCAATAAAGTAGTATTCTTCGATTACCAGGAAGGCCGTGGCCGGGAAGGGCCAGCGAATATTTTACAAAACTTCAAAGGGTATCTTCAGACGGACGGTTATAATGTGTATGATGTTTTTGACAGACGAGAAAACATCTCACAAATCCATTGTATGGCGCATGCCAGGCGTATGTTTAATGAGGCATTGGATAATAACCGGCCAGTTGCTGAACATGCTATGCAGGAGATCCAGAAGCTCTATGACATCGAACGAAACTGCAAAGAACAAAATTTATCTTTTGATGAGATTAAAACTGTGCGGCAGGAGCAAGCGGTTCCAATACTCGGCTCCCTGGGCAAATGGCTGAAAGAGCAATACATCCATGCAATACCTAAAAGTTCAATTGGTAAAGCACTTGGCTACAGTATTGAACGCTGGGAAAAATTATCCCTTTACACAGAAAACGGAATGCTGAATATAGATAACAATCCTGTTGAAAACAGTATCCGTCCCGTTGCCCTGGGAAGGAAAAATTATTTGTTTGCCGGCAGTCATGAGGCAGCCAGGCGAAGCGGTATGCTATACAGTTTGCTGGGCACTTGTAAAATGCATGGCATCGAACCTTATGCCTGGCTGAAAGATGTCTTGCAAAAAATAGCAGATCAACCCATTAACAAAATACAGGAACTATTGCCGCATCGTTGGAATAAATCATAATCTTTCCTTAACCAACTTCTGAGATTATATCTACCTGTACTTAGACGGAGGTTTACTTCTTTTCCATATTGTTCTTGTCGTTTCAATATCGATATTATGGAATAAAAAATTTCGTAGTATACTGAAGCGGAGAATATTATTATTAATTGGGTCATACTTAGCAATCGCCAGTTGGTATTTTATAAATAATTTCATTGAACCTTATAAGGACAGAACTATTTTTGACAAAAACAATCAGCTTCTTCATG
>JAYSWW010000374.1:0-8456 GCA_043717805.1 Ferruginibacter sp. | reverse complement strand
CCAATGCCCTGTATATTGTAACTGACCTGATCCACCTGGAGGAAAGTACCAATGTGCCTTTATGGTACGATGCCATTCTGTTATTTGCATCTTCTTTTATCGGCCTTGTAATGGCATTCATATCACTTCAAAAAGTGGAGTTTTTTTTAACAGGGATCTTTAGCAGGAGAACTGTAAATTTTATCATCCCTGTGATTTTATTCACCGGGTCGTTTGGTGTTTACCTTGGGCGATTTCAGCGTTGGAACAGTTGGGATGTGATACACGACCCGTTGGCATTGGCAATTGACATAATGAGCAGGTTTGTTTCTCCTGTAGACAATTATAAAACTTGGACAATTACAATAATTCTTACTGCATTGTATTCTTTGCTCTACATTTTTATTAAAATGTTGCCGAATGCACATAAAAATCCGGAAGCAGAAAAGTAAAATATATGCTGATGTGAAAATATGGGATAAAAAATTAGTAAGCATCCTCACATCCTCACATCAGCAAATCAGCAAATCATAATTTTAAAAATCCAACCCAAGTGCAAAATACATTACCGGCCTGCCTTTAAAGAATCCACTCATGGGCCAGCCTATATCATATTTCAAAAAATAACCCAACAATGTACTCCGGGCACCAAAGCCATAACCGCCGGCAAAAGGCCCTAGTCCTCCTGCTTTCTTTTTCACTGTTACGGTACCGTTCGTATAAGAAATTTCAGGACGTTTTAATTTATCATAAGCACCATTCCAGGCAGTACCCATATCTATAAATTGAATTACCTGGAAATTCCGGAGAAAAGCATTGTTGATTGTTCTGTCGAAGAATGTTGACATCACCGGCAACCTGAATTCGCTGTTTACAACGATGGTATTATTTCCATTGGCTACATTTTGAATATATCCCCTCATATTTACAGAAAGGCTTTGAAATGCGTAATCCTGGTCATTATCAGGTGGGTTGCTGGTATTGAAATAACGTTCCCTGGTAACCCTTCCCTGGTTGTCTAATTTTTGATTGTTGCCAAACATCAACCAGCCATCAACACCTCCCAGGTAATATATAAATTTCTGGTTACCCCAGCTAAAATCACCTGCTGCTCTTCCTGCCCAGATAAAATTCTTATAAATCGGATAATAATACCTGGCATCAAATCCAACATTGAAAGTAGTAGGTCCATCTGCAAACTCAACTTTGTTGATCTGCCTGTTCCAATCAAAATATGCTTTGTACCTGAGCCCGTTCCAGATATTCATGGTTGGATTCAGGCTATTGTCATACACATATTCAAAATGAGTTACAGAATATATTTTCTTGTCATCCGGGATCAGTATTGCTACCGGGAAATTTGCATCTGTTAACAGTATACTTCTATCCGATCGGATACCGGTTGAAAGGCGTACACTTTTAGTGGCGTCAAATGGATAGGCAATATTCACCTGGTAAAGATTGGTGATTAGTTTGCCCGGGCTTGGCTCAGGTTTTACCGGGTTACCGGAAGAATCTACCAGTTGAAAACTCACACTCTGTGAATTCCGGTAATAACTAACTCCCCAGTCGATCCTTCTTTTATAATTCTGATAACTAATGTACCATTCATTGTCTTTAAGATTGGTACTTATTTTAAATGCACCGAGTATTTTGATGTCTTCCAACAGGTCAGAAGTTCCCAGCCTGATCAATCCGTTTAAGGGTGTTCCGCTATTCAGCATGATCGGACCAGAACCGCCTGCATAAGCCTGGTACCGGTTTATCAGTACCGAATTATTAAATCCTACCGATCCGAAATCTGCAGAAAATTTCAATGGCTTATACCTGTATAGCTTGGCCTTTGCCAATACGTCTGATATAGCTGTTTTTTCCTGGCTCGTAACAGGGGCCTGAATTGTTACTGATTTAGTGCTGTCGGTTTTACCGGCATCGAATTCATTTTGAAAAAAGTCATCCTGTTTTTTATTATTGTCAGGTTGATTTGTAATTTTGGAAGCTGTTGTTTTTGTCAGCCTGCTTTCACGCATTAATTTTTTTGCATACTCTGTAGGTTGTGCAGTTATATTTCTTCGCCTCAGCGTATTCTCATCAATTTTTAATTTATACAGGATCTTTTCATCGCTTTGCCTGGTAACTTCGCTTACCTGGTTGTTTTCGCCGGCAATTCTTGTTTCACCAACAGTACTCGGGTAATTGCTTAAAGGGAAACTATAGGCTGAATCTTTTGATACGGAAACCACCGCAATTGAATCCACATCTGTTTTTTTATAAACCTTTAAGGTACTGTCGATTTCCTTTACAGATGGGTTTCTTAAAATGTCATCACCGATCAGTACCAATGTGTCGAGCCCTTCTTTTTGTGTTGTAAAAAAACCGGCATAACGGTTACCTATACCGTTTTCATCACTGATAAAAGTAAAATGGTTCACATTGTATTGAAATGGGAAGCGTGCATTGCCATATTTGAGATTGGTTAGTTGTGTCACCTGGTTCAATTCAGGCTTGTCGCCAAAATTGGTAATAAGAAATATGTTATACCTGTTATTGCTTGGTAAAACAGTATCAGCAGTTCTGGCATCGGCAGCAGGCCTGTTACTGGCAAAAATAATTCCGGTTTTATTTGGAAAAGCAACAAAAGAAGGATCTAAATTATCATACACATCATTGGTGATCTGTTGTATTTTTTCATTCTCGATATTCATGGTATAAATATCGGTATGGCCGTTTTTTACCGCAGATATCAACAACGTTCTGCTGTCGAGCATATATTTTATATCCTGAACTTGGTCAAATTTATCTGTAAGATCAATTTTGTATTGTTTGATACGCGTAACGATATCATATACAAAAAGTTTCAGCCTTCCTTCT
Organism: Ferruginibacter sp.; assembly: GCA_043717805.1. Lineage (GTDB taxonomy): Bacteria > Bacteroidota > Bacteroidia > Chitinophagales > Chitinophagaceae > Ferruginibacter. Next base: position 5,606 of record JAYSWW010000374.1, on the reverse strand, counting down.
TCCGTATAAACGACCGATATACGTGTCCCTTTGGGATCCCAGGCCATCAATGGATAAGAAGGGTTCATTTGATTCTCATAAGTGCGAATGCCGTATTTAAGCAGGGTTTTATTCTCATAATCTTGGCTTAAAATAACCCGTACGATGCCCTTTTTAAACTGGGTAACTACAAAGGAATTGTTGCGCTTATTGGGGTTTACATTGAATCGGTAATAATTCAGCCGTTTGCTGATATCGAAACCATCAATGTAATTTCCTTTCGGGTAGGCTTTCCTGCGGGATATGTCCTGGTAATATTTTTCATCCTGGTATTCCATGAATTCCTTCAGCAGTTCTTTAAATTTCTTTTTAGTGATCTGAATACTTGCCTTGTTAATATTTTTATAGATCCTGGCCAGGTATAAAAAATAGGTAACATTTTCTTTCTTGTATTTTTCTTCTATAAAAAACCAAAAAGCATGTCCGGCGAGTAATGGTTTTGCAAAAGCGAACGAAGAGAATTTGCTATAATTGCCACTTAAAATCTCACTCTTTAATTCATCATCCAGGTCGGTACTCCAGTTTTCTCCAAGATAAGCTACGTATCCATCTGTCAACCAGGCCGGCAGGTCAAGTAAGGTCTGGTTCCCTGCAACTTCACCAATATCATCACCAAACAAAAGGTTTTTTGTTATAACATCTGCAATACCCTGGCGGATCTGTCTTTTTAGGTTGGCATGGTTTGCATCAAAATAAACAATCATTTTATTGTTAACCAGCCTGGTTGTACCACCTGTACTCAGTATATCTGATTCAAGGGCGATGTTTGTTTGCTGCATATCCCCAAAACTGTTGTATAAAATGATGTTGGCCCTTCTTTGCAGGCTGTATTCAGCAGCATTTTCAAGTTCCGGCAATTCTTTTTCTGCACTTTGTGCTACAAATTTTGCCAGTTCCTGGCCACCCTGGTTAAAAAATACATTGAAATTCTGTGTCTGATAAAATTGCCATTTGAACTTTTTGAACTGAACCCTGTTCTTTCCAAACGTAACAGCATTTACCTGGGCATTTGAAATAAAACCAAGGAATATTAAAAGAGTTGAAATCAAAAATATTCTGCTGAACTTTGCCATATTGATAAGTTGATATTGAGTATTAAAATTACTTTATTAACATTAATCATTGAAAACAATTTAAAATTAATACATGTTGAAAATAAAATCATTTGAATTTAGTCCCATACAGGAAAATACCTATATACTTTATAATGAGTTCAACGATTGTATCATCATTGATCCCGGTTGTTATTACGATGATGAAAAGGATGAGCTTTTACAATATATAAATAAGATGGGATTAACTCCCCGGATGCTGCTTAATACACATTGCCACCTGGATCATGTATTCGGGAATAAATTCATTGCAGAAAAATTCGGGCTAACGCTGCACATCCACGAAAATGAAAAACCTGTATTGGCATTTGCTCCTGCCAGTGGTTTAATGTATAACCTGCCATTTGATAATTATGCAGGCGATTTTATTTTTTTAAATGACAATGAAACGATCAAACTGGGCAACAATGAAATAAAAGTATTGCTCACTCCCGGTCATAGCCCGGGTAGCCTGGGTTTTTATTGTGAAAAAGAGCAATTTGTCATCAGCGGGGATGCGTTGTTCTACAGAAGTATAGGCCGAACGGACCTTCCACTTGGCGATCATGATACATTGATAAAAAGCATCCGGGAGAAATTATTTACACTGCCCGGTGAAACAATAGTTTACAGCGGGCATGGGCCGGCAACAACGATCGGGGATGAGAAAACTGAAAACCCCTTTTTTTGAATACAAAAAAACACAAAGCACTGAAGAGTTATTTAACTTCAAACCCCGAACCTCGAACTTAAAATATCTTTAACCCTTCTCCTGGCAGATCTCAATCAATACCCCATTGGTATTTTTTGGATGTAAAAAGCAAACCAATTTGTTATCGGCACCTTGCTTTGGCTCATCGCTCAGCAATACAAAGCCTTCCTCTTGCAATCTTTTCATTTCAGCCTTGATATCATTCACCGCAAATGCAATATGGTGCAGCCCTTCTCCTTTTTTTTCGATAAATTTTGCTATAACACCATCATTTTTAATGCTTTGGACCAATTCGATCTTGGTCTCACCGGTTTTAAAAAAAGCAGTATCAACCAGTTCTGAAGCAACAGATTCAATTTTATAACAGGAGGAATTTAAAAGTTTTTCGAACAAAGGAATTGATACAGAAAGGTCTTTTACAGCGATACCGATGTGTTCAACCTGTTTCATAAGGCAATTGTGATTTAAGATGTTAAAATTTTGGTTTACGAAATGCGTAATTTGACTTATAACTTACAGTTATGTGCCTCAAAATAAAACCTTTTATAGTAAATTTGCGTTAAAGCAATATATATAATCACATTACAATTATGTTGAAATTACCGATTTATTTAGATAACAACGCCACTACACAAATGGATCCCCGTGTTTTGGAAGCGATGACACCCTATTTTTTAGAACATTTTGGGAATGCCGCAAGCCGTAACCACCCATTTGGCTGGGAAGCTGAGGAAGCTGTGGATTATGCCCGTGAACAGGTTGCCAAATTGATAGGAGCTGATCCAAAAGAGATCATTTTCACATCAGGGGCAACCGAAGCTGATAACCTTGGAATTAAGGGAGTATATGAAATGTATGCCGGAAAAGGAAATCATATCATAACAGCAACTACAGAGCACAAAGCCGTGTTGGATACCTGTAAACACATTGAAAAGATAGGTGGGGAAGTTACTTACCTGCAGGTCAATTCGGAAGGCTTGATCGATCTGAAAGAATTGGAAGCTGCGATCAAACCAACAACAATATTGATTGCCATCATGTATGCCAACAATGAAATTGGAACGATTATGCCTGTTAAAGAGATCAGTACCATTGCACGCAAGCACGGTGTATTGGTTTTTACAGATGGCACACAGGCAGTTGGTAAAATTCCGGTGGATGTAAATAAAGACGGTATTGACCTGATGGCATTTACTGCTCATAAAATGTATGGTCCCAAAGGCGTTGGTGCATTGTATGTACGTAGAAAAAATCCCAGGGTTAAAGTTACTGCACAGATGGATGGCGGTGGACATGAACGAGGCATGCGCAGTGGTACTTTGAATGTTCCGGGTATTGTGGGTTTTGGTAAAGCCTGTGAGCTTTGTATGCTGGATATGGAAGCAGATACCAAACGTATCAGTAAACTCAGGGATAAACTGGAATCGGCTTTATTATTGCTTGAAGAAGCATATGTCAATGGCAGCCGTGAACATCGTTTACCGCATGTGGCAAATATCTCTTTTAAACACGTGGAAGGCGAAGGTTTGTTAATGGGTTTTAATAAAAATATTGCATTAAGTTCAGGTTCGGCCTGTACTTCTGCATCTCTGGAACCTAGTTATGTTTTAAAGGCATTGGGTTTGGGCGATGACCTGGCACACAGTTCGTTGCGGTTTGGTTTGGGAAGATTTACCACAGAAGACCAAATTGATTATACTATCAAAGCGATCAGTGATACCGTTATCAAGTTAAGAGAAATGAGCCCGCTTTGGGAAATGTATAAAGAAGGGATAGATTTGAGTACGATCGAATGGGCTGCTCATTAAATGTATGATTTGTGATGTGTGATTTAAGATGTAAGCAGTTCTCCAAATCATATATCATACATCTAACATCATAAATTGTAATTAACTTCAAAATTTAAAATAAGATTATCATGTCATATTCAGAAAAAGTTATTGATCATTACCAGAATCCAAAGAATGTTGGTACGCTGGATAAGTCAAGTAAAAATGTTGGTACCGGACTTGTTGGAGCGCCGGAGTGCGGGGACGTAATGCGCCTGCAGATTGAAGTAGATCATGCAACGGGAATGATCACAGATGCAAAATTCAAAACATTTGGCTGCGGTTCTGCCATTGCATCTTCTTCACTGGCCACAGAATGGCTGAAAGGCAAAAGTGTAGACGAGGCATTGACCATTGATAATATGGATATCGTAGAAGAGTTAAATCTTCCCCCGGTTAAGATCCATTGCAGTGTATTGGCCGAAGACGCTATCAAGGCTGCGATCAATGATTACCGTGAAAAAAATGGTATGGAAAAAATTAAATTTGAAGAAAGCGTAGTACATTAAAACGGCCGTTAGCTGCAAGCTATTAGCCCTTAGCCAGTACTTCGTATTGACTATTGTATTGCTAATAGCTAACTGCTATCTGCTAACAGCTAATAAAATGGTAGCAACAGACAATTCGATTTACATAAGCGATAAAGCAAAATTAAAAGTTCAGCAACTGATGCAGGATGCCGGCGTTGTTGAGGATCCCAACTATTTTCTGCGTGTAGGCGTAGTAGGTGGTGGATGCAGCGGGCTAAGTTACAAACTTGATTTTGACAATGAAGTAAAACCGATGGACCAGGTATTTGAGGACAAAGGTGTAAAGATCGTTACAGACCTGAAAAGTTTTTTATACCTCGTAAATACAGAACTTGAATTCAGTGACGGGTTGAATGGCAAAGGATTTTACTTCAACAATCCCAATGCCAGCAGGAGTTGTGGTTGTGGTGAAAGTTTTGCAGTGTAACCTTTAGAATATTTATTAAAAAAAGCCCGTCAATTTTTTTGACGGGCTTTTTTTAATCCTTTCTTTAAAAATCAGTGTTTGATCAATTGTCTTTTTTAATAACCGGCGGATTGAATTCTACTTCTTCCATTAAAGTTGCCGGCGGCGGTGGTGCTGGCAACTGTCCGTACTTTTTCTCATAATATTTTCTATTTGCATTCCAGGTTGACAGTTTTATTCTTTGAGTCTTGCCCTCTTGATGAACAATCACCATTGTTTTTCCATTAATGGTACGAATAGAAATTTCATTTCCATTGTTATTGATTATTTCAGGCCCGTAAAAATCCGGGAAATCAGGTATACTTACTGCAGATGCTGGAACGGGCGGCACAGGAGGTGCAGGAGGCAATGGTAATTCTATAACATCTGTTAATGGAGGCAAAGGAGGCTCGGGGGGAACAGGAGGAACTGGCGGCGGTGGAGGTGTTGGAGGTGCAGCAACAAAGTTTTCTACTGCAGTTTCAGGTATAGATGAAATGCTGCTTTTATTTTGTGCATCTACATAGATAACAGCAACCGCAATGCATGTGACACTGATGAAAATTCTTTTTTTCATGATAGATAGTTTTACCATTAGATGCAATGGTTTCATAAATCCACAAACGGCCTTCATTTATTAATATAAGAAGTTGAAAATTTGGCAAAGCCCTTAAAAAATATATAATAGAAATACACACAGTCTTACTTGAACTGCTATTTTAGGGGGTATTTCAGGAAAAAATAAAATGGTACTGTGTTCTTTAATACCGGTGGCCATCTGAACACTGTGTTACTAAAAAAAATAAAACCATTTCGTTTGTCTTTGGGTATCGCAGCAGCATTGAGAAAAGGTTGCCTGCTGCTGTTAACCGGGATCGGCTTTCCTGCTGCCGTATATAAGTGTATCGTATTGTTACAACTCCAATAAAGGTTTTCGAAATACAGGCTGTCAGTTGCAGG
>JAYSWW010000373.1:0-3306 GCA_043717805.1 Ferruginibacter sp. | reverse complement strand
TGTGAAGGATTGTTTCAAAATTGCAGGAGTAGGACTTGTCATTGCAATTCACTGGGTGGCATTTTATGGAAGCGTAAAATATGCAAATGTATCTGTGGCCCTGGTTTGCTTTTCTGCCACCGGTTTTTTTACTGCTGTTTTTGAGCCAATCGTTTTAAGGAAACGTATTGTTTATGCGGAACTTATGCTGGGTATAATTGCAATCTCCGGGATCTATATCATTTTTGATTTTCACCCGCAATACAAAACAGGTATCATCTTTGGGATCATATCTGCCATGGGAAGTGCATTGTTTCCTGTGTTCAATAAACAACTGTTGTTTAGATTTACTCCTAGGACACTTACATTGTATGAGTTGGGTGGAGGTTTGTTGTTCCTGTCTTTCTTACTCCCGTTTTATCTTTCAGAATTTCCGGCTGTGTATTATTTCCCTACGTTGCCTGATTTAGGATGGTTGCTGATATTGGCTGTTTTATGTACCGTTGTAAGTTTTGACCTTCAATTGAATGCATTGAAAAAAATATCTGCTTTTACAGCAAATCTTACTTACAACCTTGAACCTGTGTATGGTATCATCCTGGCCTTTATCTTTTTCCAGGAAAATAAACTGTTTCACAGGGAGTTTTTCATTGGCCTTGCCCTGATCATCCTGGCCATTTCATTGCAAATGTTCAGGGTCTTCAGGCAATCCAAAAAATATCACAGGTAAATGATCTCATGTGCAACATTGGCAAAAGTCCTGAACATGGCATTTACCCCGCAATATTTTTCTCCTGATAACTTTACGGCCTTTTCCATTTTGGGTCTATCCTCATCAGCGATCCTGATATGATATGTTACCATAACATCTTTATATATTTTGGGATGTTCTTCTATAAGGGTTGCTTTTATATCAATGGACAGATCACTGAAAGCTGTTTTCATTTTATTCAGGATAGAGACCACATCGATACCGGTACAGCCCGCCAATGAAACCAGCATCAGCCTTTTCGGGCTTGGTCCCTCATCGTTTCCACCCCCGTCGGATGTGGTATCGGTAATTAAAGTATGCCCGTTGATGGTAGCTTTAAAAGCCATTCCATGGATAAAAGCCGAGTGAATTTCATGTGTGTCCATTCTGTTTATTTTTAATACCGTTATAGCAGATTCTGTTTGTTTTATGAAAATTATCAATAAATCAAAGTTAGCCAAAACCTGATCTTGTAAATAAGCACAAGATCATTTAAAATACAGTGCTTTTCTGGTTTACGCAATCAGGTATCAGGCATTTCTCACTATTTATTTCCACATTTTATTAAAAAAGAATAAAAAACTGATCTGAAATCCGTTAATATCCTTACCTTTGCCGTCCAAAAATAAGGATTATGGCCAGAGTATGTCAGGTTACAGGAAAGAAGCCGATCACAGGTAATAAGGTTTCTCACTCAAATATTAAAACCAAACGCAGGTTTTTACCGAATTTACAAACCAAGCGTTACTTTTTAGCAGAAGAAGATAAATGGGTTACCATGAAAATATCTTCAGAAGCGATCAGGACCATTAATAAGAACGGCTTATATGCTGTTGTTAAAGGAATGCGTGCTGCAGGTGTGAAAATTTAATAAGCGTTTTTTTAAAATAAATTAACATGGCAAAGAAAGGAAACAGGGTACAGGTAATTATGGAGTGTACAGAGCACAAAGCAAGCGGAATGGCAGGTACAAGCCGTTACATCTCTACCAAAAATAAAAAAAACACTCCTGAGCGTCTGGAGTTAAAGAAATTTAACCCGATCCTTAAAAAAGTTACTGTTCACAAAGAAATAAAATAATTATCTGATTAGGTCCCGCAAAAGGCGGGATGAAGATGAGCCAATAGGCTGTATTTTCAAATTTTCAAATTTTCAAATTAAATATCATGGCAAAAGCAGCTAAAACCGCGATAAAAACCAAAGATCAGAAAGCAGCAGCGGATGCTAAAAACTGGACAAAAGTTATCAAAACTGTACGCAGCCCAAAAACAGGCGCATACACTTTCAAAGAGGCGATCATACACAAAGAGAAGATCAAAGATTTCTTGGCCAACTAAGTTATCTTAAATGAAATAATATGATAAAGCTGTTCTGTTTATTCAGAATGGCTTTGTTTGTTTTTAGGGTTTTAATGGTTTAAATCGTTTAAAGGTTTAAATCGTTCAGGCTCTAACCTTAAACCTTAAACCTTTAAACCTTAAACCCTTTAACCTTTAAACCTTAAACCTTTAACCCTTAAACCCTTCAACCATGGGAATTTTCAACAAATTATTCGGTAAAAAAGAACAACAGGAATCGTTGGACCAGGGTTTACAAAAAACCAGGGAAGGATTTTTTGGAAAGATAACCAAAGCCATTGCAGGAAAAAGCACAGTTGATGAAGAGGTATTGGATAACCTGGAGCAGGCATTGGTAAGTGCTGACGTTGGTATTGAAACAACCGTAAAAATCATAGAGAAGATCGAAAAAAGAGTTGCCAGGGATAAATATCTCAATACCAGGGAACTCAATGGAATATTAAAACAGGAGATACAGGACTTGCTGGTACCTGCATTGCAGGACAGCAGTTATATTGATTATGAATTGCCGCCGGGGCATCATCCTCACGTCATCCTGGTGGTGGGCGTGAATGGAGTGGGAAAAACTACAACGATCGGAAAACTGGCTCATAATTTTTCTTTGGCAGGTAAATCGGTATTACTGGGCGCTGCAGACACTTTCAGGGCTGCAGCAGTAGACCAGCTTACGATCTGGAGTGAAAGGACCAATGTTCCGATCGTAAAAAAAGAAATGGGTAGTGACCCCGCCTCAGTTGCCTATGATACCATCATCAGCGGTGTTGCCAGGAAATCGGATGTGATCATCATTGATACTGCAGGAAGGCTGCACAATAAACTTCACCTGATGGATGAACTGACTAAAATTAAAAAAGTAATTCAAAAAGTTATTCCCGAGGCGCCTCATGAAGTATTATTGGTTTTGGATGGAAGTACCGGCCAGAACGCATTGGAACAGGCCAAGCATTTTACTGCCGCAACAGAAGTGACAGCTCTGGCTATTACAAAGCTGGATGGAACTGCAAAAGGAGGCGTGGTACTGGCTATTGCAGACCAGTTTAAAATACCTGTAAAGTTTATTGGCGTGGGTGAAAAAGCCACAGACCTGCTGGTTTTTGATAAACAACAATTCGTTGAAGGGTTGTTTCATTTGCCTGAATAAAGAAGAGCCCTTAAGACTAAGGGCTCTGTTTACCAAAACTAACTGCTTATGAGAAAATTCTTATTTTTTAATTTGCA
>JAYSWW010000372.1:0-8506 GCA_043717805.1 Ferruginibacter sp. | reverse complement strand
CAGTTAAAACTATTTGAAATGTCGGGATAAGGGGGGCTTGCTAATTAAAAATAGCAAATAAGTCTAATGAAAACCTTTATGGATGGATACTCTTTGTAAGATTTATATTTTAACCGGACAGTAGTGATCCGGTATCCGGTATCCGGTATCTGATATCTGACATCTTGTATCCCGCATCTTTCCCTTACAACCCGTTCAATATCTCATGCCCCAATTTATCACGCTTTGTAAACAGGTATTTCTCATTGTGTTTATTGGGTTTCATTTCAATTGGAACTGTTTCGGTTACTTCTAAACCATAACCCAGTAAACCGGCCCTTTTCTTTGGATTGTTACTGATAAGTTTCATTTTTGTAATGCCCAATTCCCGCAGGATCTGTGCCCCTACTCCATAATCCCTTTCATCCATTCCGAAACCCAAATGAAGATTTGCTTCAACAGTATCCATGCCTTCCTCCTGGAGTTTATAGGCTTTTAATTTATTGATCAGCCCGATCCCACGCCCTTCCTGGTTCATATATAAAACCACCCCTTTGCCTTCATTTTCTATCATTTGAAGTGCATGGTGCAATTGTTCGCCACAATCACAGCGCAAAGATCCAAGGATATCACCTGTCATACAACTGCTGTGAACCCTAACCAAAACTGGTTCATCTTTTCTCCAGCTTCCTTTTTTCAATGCCATATGAATTTCGCCGGTTGTTACCTGTTTATAAGCGATCAATTCAAAAACACCATATTTTGTTGGCATCTGAACCCTGACTTCTTCTTCTATCAGTGATTCTGCTTTTAACCTGTATTCGATCAGGTCTTTTATGGATATGATCTTCAGTTCAAATTTTTTGGCAATTTCCATCAATTGCGGAAGCCTGGCCATGCTGCCATCTTCAGCAATGATCTCAACCAATACACCTGCAGCTTCAAAACCGGCAAGCCTTGCCAGGTCAATGGTTGCTTCCGTGTGGCCCGATCTCCTCAATACCCCGCCCTTTTTTGCCCGAAGCGGGAAAATATGCCCGGGCCTTCCGAAATCCGTAGCTTTCGTTTCCGGGTTCACCAATGCCAGTATGGTCTTTGACCGGTCATGTGCTGAAATGCCAGTTGTACAACCATTCCCCAATAAATCAATACTTACTGTGAAAGCAGTTTCATGGAGTGAAGTATTGTCGATGACCATAGGCTGAAGGTTCAGCTCCAGGCAACGGTCTTCTACCAATGGAGCACAGATCAGCCCCCTGCCATGTATACTCATAAAATTAATGATCTCAGGTGTTACATTACGGGCGGCTGTAATAAAATCGCCCTCATTTTCCCTGTCTTCATCATCTACAACAATGACCAGTTTGCCATTCTTAATATCTTCAATTGCATCTTCAATTCTATCTAACATAAATTATCGGTTATGCTGCAAAGTTAATAAGGTTTTGATTTTATGCTTTTAAGTTTTCGTTTTTCGAAAACAGATTGATGTGTAAATGATAATCATATTAATATAAATAATAGAATAATTTAAAAAAGCAGCTATTTACTTATTAAGATTGCCTGTTAATTTGTTAAAAGAATGTTATGCTTAATAGCAAATTATTTGCTTTCTTTGCCATTGTAAAACCAAACTAATATGAACTTTAAGAAAATTCTACCAATTATCATTGCCCTTACCGCAATGACATTTATGGCACAATCCCAGGTAACTACCAGTAGTATATCCGGCTTTGTGAAAAATAAGAATGGCAATGCACTTCCGGGAGCAACCATTACAGCCACTCACATACCAACAGGTACAGTTTACACCACTGCAGCCCGTACCGGTGGCCGGTTTGATATCAATAATATGAATCCCGGGGGCCCTTATACGATCAGTTCCACTTTTGTTGGTTATGAAGTAAATAAGAAAGAAGATGTTTACCTGCAATTGGGAGACGTACAGCAGCTTGATTTTGTTGTTGTTGAAAAAGCTACCGAATTAGCAGGCGTAATTGTTGCCGGAACCAGGGCAACAGCTAAAACAGGCAACGAAACACAGATCGGCAGGGAAAAACTGTCTGTATTGCCAACAATAGGACGTAATCTGAATGATTATGTTCGTTTTACTCCGCAAACCAAGATCACTTCTACGGGAGGTATATCAATAGCAGGTCAAAATAACCGTTACAATGGTTTTTTAATTGATGGTGCTGTTAACAATGATGTATTTGGTTTAAGCGACCAGGGAACCAACGGCGGACGTGCCGGAACCCCTCCGATCAGCATTGATGCAATTGACCAGATCGTAGTTCAGATTTCTCCTTACGATGCTGCCCTGGGAAACTTTACCGGTGGTGCCATCAATGCGATCACAAAATCGGGAACAAATGATTTTCATGGTTCTGCCTATTATATCTTCAGGAATGAAAATTTTTCCGGTAAAACACCTGGGCGTTTACCAGATACTGTTAAAAGGATCAAGTTGACCCCTTTCAAAAATAAAACATACGGTTTCAGCATCGGTGGCCCGATCATGAAGAACAAAGCTTTCTTTTTTGTGAATGCAGAGATTCAAAAAGACAGCCGCCCTCAGCCTTACACTCCGGTAAATGTGTTGAATCCTGACGGATCGGTACGTTTCAATGTAGTGGACACTGTAAATAAATTGGTTTCCTACCTAAGAACCAAATACGGATACGACCCGGGTGATTATTTAAACAACCCGGATGATGTTGATCGTATCAATGTAAACACCAGGTTTGACTTTAATATGAACAGCAAAAACAAATTGACTTTCAGTTACCGTTATACAAATACAGAAAGAATTAACCCCGGAAGAAGCACCGTTTCTACCATCAATTTCCTAAACAGTGCAGAGGTTTTTCCATCTACAACCCATTCCGGCAATGTTGAATTAAATTCAAAATTCAGCAACAAAGCCAACAACAAGATCAGGGTTTCATTTACAGATGTAGTGGATGACAGGGGTCCAAAAGGCAATCCTTTCCCGAATGTGAGTATTTCTTCTTATGATGGAGGACCGACAATGGTATTTGGAACAGAGTCTGCTTCAACTGCCAACCTCTTAAAACAAAGGATCATCAATTTTTACGATGCCTTCAAAATTTACAAAGGTATCAATGCCATAACGATCGGCGCTGATATTGATTTTAATAAATCTTACAACCTGTTCATCAACAGGGCTTACAGTGCTTACACTTACAGTGCATTGGGACCTGTGGGAGCAACCCAGATAAACCCGTTAACTGCCTTTATACAAGACCGTGGTCCTTCACGTATCAGGAGAGGTTATTCACTTGTAGATGCCAATAGCAAGGTTGGAGATGACGCTACAAAATCTGCAGCCAATTTTAAATCTGTTCGTGTAGGTTTCTTTATCAACGATGATATCAAAGTAAATGACAAATTAACCTTAACCTTCGGAATAAGGGCTGATAAAACCACTTTCAATACTGCAGTACCTGCCGATCAGTTCTTTAACGATACTGCTAGAAAAGTGATTGCAACTGTTTATGATCTGAAAGGTGCTACTTCAGGTGATAAATTTTCACCAAGATGGCAATTGTCACCACGCTTAGGATTCAAATATAATATTGATGAAGAAAACATAGTTGTGCGTGGGGGTATTGGTGTATTTGCCGGAAGAACCCCATTGGTTTGGCCGGGTGGAGTTTACCAGAATAATGGCATTACGATCGGTGCATTGGATACGGCCAGGACAAGTGGACAGTTAACAGCTGCCGGTACACAATATGGCCTTCAATTAGGAGGATCACCCTTTTTATTCAACCCAAATGTTACCACACAGCCCACCCAGGCAGATTTTGGTTTATCCCCACTTTTGATCAGGCCACAGGGCGATCTTAACATCGTTGAGAAAAAATTCCATTTGCCTGCAGTACTCAGAACTTCTTTGGGTGCAGATAAAAAATTGGGCAATGGCTGGTCTGTTAATGTAGATCTTCAATACACAAAGAACTTATATGAAGTTGACTGGAAGAATGTGAATATCGCTCCGGCTACAGTTTTAACATCCGGGCCCGATGCCAGGCTTGTACATTCTACAACAGGCAATCCTGTCAGGTTCATTTACAGGCCTTATGGAACTACCAATGCGATCCGCAATCCTTATGGCAACATCATCCTGATACAAAATACCACCGGGCGCAAAGGTTATTCTTATAATGTGAATATGGGGGTTGAAAAAGTAACCAAAAAAGGATTTACTTTCAACGCAAGCTATACTTACGGTAATTCACAGGTGCACAATGAAGGTACCAGTTCGATCAATACTTCTAACTGGCAGAATATGGAAGCAGTTAGTACCAGGAATGACATCGGTTTATCTACTTCTGATTTTGATATGGGGCACAGGATATTTGCACTGGCGTCTAAAAAATTCACTTATGCAAAAGGGCATATGGCCACAACTGTTACATTTGTATACAACGGACAATCGGGTAGCCCATACAGTTATACAATGACCGGAGCTGCATTTATCGGTGATGGCGTTACCAATAATGACCTGATGTATATCCCTGCAAGCAGGACTGAAATGGACCAGATGTCATTTGTTGCCAATGGCGCCATTTCACCAACCGTACAAAAAGACCAGTTTGAAGAATTCATCCAATCTGATAAATATTTAAGGACCCACCGTGGAAAATTTGCTGAGCGCAATGGTGCAAGGTCTCCTTTTACTAATATCATAGATGCCAATGTTCAACAGGACTTTTCTATTAAGACCGGTGCAGTAAGGCATACACTGTCTGTACGTTTTGATATCTTCAACCTGACCAACCTGATTGATAAAAATGCCGGCCGCCAGTACTTCTTTAGTTTTGACCAGGCCCAGGTATTGAATGTGGCAAATTTTACCGGTACAACTCCTAATTACAGGTTCAATAAACCAAACAACAACAAAGTTGGAACCATCAGTGATGGTGTATCTGCTTTCAACAGCAGCCGCTGGAATGGACAGTTGACGATACGTTATAGTTTCTAATGATATTTATAATAATAAAAAAGCCGCTCGATATCGAGTGGCTTTTTTATTGAACAGGTTTAAAGTTTGAGGTTAGAGGTTTGAGGTTTCGTACTGAAATTGAACTTTGCAAACAACCTCAAACTTCAAACCTCAAACTTCAAATTCCCCAGCCCCAGGTTAAAAAAGCCGGAAATGCTTTAGCCCAGGTAGGCACATCGTGTTTCCCGTCTTTTAATTCCAGGTAAAATATATTTTTCCCTTCCTGGTAACCTTTTTCAATAAGCTCGGTAATTAAGGCACGGGTATCATCAATTGAATCAATAACACCATTGTTGTTCCTGTCGGCGGTTTCATCTTTTGTACCCACTTCAAAAAAGAAATTAAGCCAGGGAGCAAATTGCCCTTCGCGTATCTGCCTTTGCATGATGCGGTCATTGTTTTCATCAAAATCCTCATCTTCCTGGTCTTTATCCCTCCACCAGAATGAACCACTGAAAGCGCCTGCAATTAAAAATTCATGCGGGTGGTTCCATACAATATCCAATGCACACAATCCTCCAAGCGAAAAACCTGCAAATGCTTTTTGTTTGAACGAATAGATGCTATAGGTTTCCCTCAGGAATGGGATCAATTCCTCCAGTACAAACCTGCTATACAATCCAGCCTTTGCTCCACGCCCTTTATAATCAAGTATATTAGCAGTACCGTATTCATTTTTCCGGTCGGGTGCACAATGGATCCCGACACAAAATAAAGGTTCGATCGATTTTTTTTTGTTCAGATCATCGAGGATCTTTTCAAAGTGCATAGTACACAGGTCCTGTCCATCGTTTATGAGCAATAGATTCAAAGCCGAGGAATCCGTAATCGCAACAGGAATATAACAATCTACTTTTACATCCCGATCTAAAAAATCAGATGAAATAGTATGATTGATGAAAATGATTGATTGAGGTTTTTGGGCAAACATAAGGGTCAAAAATAAGAAAAGGATCACAATTATATTAAACAACCGGCAAGCAAAACATAATTTGTTTAATTGGTTCTAAAAAAATACATTTGATAATAGTTAAACATTTCCCCTTTTTAATTTAAATTATAAATCAGCAATATGAAAAAAATAGGCATTTTACACGGTAAGGAAAGAAGTTTCCCTGAAGCACTTATTGAAAGGATAAACAGTAAGAATGTTGAAGATATTATTGCTGAGCCTGTTAGAATTGATAAGGTTATGCAAGGTGAACCCAGCGGTTATGCAGTTATTTTTGACCGCATTTCACAGGATGTTCCTTTTTACCGGGCTTATTTAAAAAATGCGGCCCTTTGTGGAACTGCTGTCATTAACAATCCATTCTGGTGGAGTGCAGATGAAAAGTTTTTCAATAATTGCCTGGCTACAAAAATAAATGTTCCTGTACCCAAAACAGTTATACTGCCGTCGCGTGAGTTGCCGACAGATACCTCAGAAGAATCATTTGCAAACTTGGCATACCCAATGGATTGGGATGGCATCTTCAAATACATTGGATTTCCGGCATACATGAAACCTTTTGCAGGAGGTGGGTGGAAAAGTGTTTACCAGCTTAACAGTATGGAAGAATTCTTTGAAAAACATGCAGAAACAGACCAATTGGTCATGATGTTGCAGGAAGAGATCAAATTTGATGAATACTATCGCTGTTACTGTATTGGTGGAAAGCATGTACGCATCATGCCATACGAACCACGCAATCCGCACCACCTGCGTTATGTGGCAGATTTCAAGCCATCGGCAGAACGATATAAATTAATGGAAGACATCGTTCTGCGTATCTGCAATTACCTGGGTTATGATTTCAATACAGTTGAATTAGCATTACGCGACGGAGTACCTTATGCCATTGACTTTTGCAATCCGGCACCCGATGCGGAAGTAACCAGTGTAGGTCAGGAGAACTTCGACTGGGTGGTGGAAATGTCGGCACAGTTTGCAATTGAAAAAGCGCAGTCACAAAAAGAAGGAGCAGATAACCTAACCTGGGGAGAGTATATTAAGCGGAGTTCTAATAAACAAAAACTATATTAATATGTATGATATATGATTTATGATGTATGCTTTCTAACAACATTAAATCAGACATCATAAATCATACATCACCCATCATAATTCATACATCAAAATCATACATTAAATGGCCAATCTATCCTATAAGCATTTTACAATTGGAGTGGAAGAAGAGTATATGGTTATTGATCCTGTAACAAAGGAATTAAAAAGCCATGAACAAAAAATTGTACAGGAAGGACAGAAAGTAATCAAAGATAAAGTGAAAGCAGAGATGCACCAGGCCGTTGTGGAAGTTGGAACGGATATTTGTGCAGATGTGGACGAGGCTTTTATTGATGTAGGAACATTGCGTAAAACGATCAGTGGAATTGCAGATGAGCTTGGCTTGTGGGTAGGCGCCAGTGGCACACATCCTATAGCCATTGGGAAAAACAGCTTATTACAGAACATGTAAGGTATAGTGAGATCGTAAATGAATTACAGGAAGCTGCCCGCAGCAACCTGATCTTTGGTTTGCATGTACACGTAGGCATGGAAACAAGGGAAATGGCTATTCACATTGCCAATTCGGCCCGTTATTTTTTACCGCATATTTTTGCATTAAGTACCAATTCACCTTTTTGGGAAGGAAGGTTAACCGGTTATAAATCTTTCCGTACCAAAGTTTTCGAAAAATTCCCCCGAACAGGTATCCCTGATTGTTATGACAGTATTGAAGATTATGATAATTACATTAAACTTCTGGTAAAAACAAATTGCATTGACAATGCAAAAAAAATATGGTGGGACTTACGTGTACATCCATTTTTCAATACTGTGGAATTCCGGATCTGCGATATCCCGTTAACGGTACATGAAACCACTGCCATTGCTGGATTGTTTCAGGCAATTTGTGCCAAGTTGTACAAATTACGCAGCCAGAACCTGAATTTCATGATGTACCCCCGTGCTTTGCTCAATGAAAATAAATGGAGGGCAAGCCGGTATGGTATTGAAGGCAGTATGATCGATTTTGGCAAGGAAACAGAAGTAAATACACGGGTATTGATATATGAGTTACTTGATTTTGTTGACGATGTGATTCCACATCTTGGCAGCCAGCATGCCATCGGCCACGTACATAAGATGCTGGACGGGGGTACGGGTGCAGACAGGCAACTTAAGGTTTACGAAGAAACCAATAGCCTGGAGTCAGTGGTTGACTATATACATACTAATTTTTTACACGGATTGTAGTTGGACTGAACGATAAAAAATATTATCTTTGCCGACCAATAAATATTGAGTTCCGCAACTCAATTGAAAAGGGCATCCCTACAAACAGTCGGAAAGGTTTTAGGTGTGAATCCTACGTTTTGAAAAGAATAAAAAAGTATTCTGACTTAAGTTCAGAGATTTAAATATAATGGCTGCGTAGCTCAACTGAATAGAGCATCTGACTACGGATCAGAAGGTTTTAGGTTTGAATCCTAACGCGGTCACCCCTT
>JAYSWW010000371.1:0-3326 GCA_043717805.1 Ferruginibacter sp. | reverse complement strand
TGTCCAGCTCATTTGCCCTGTCAACGTACCTTCCGGCCTGCATCCATCATTGGCTGGATATGCGGGGGAACAACCATCTCTCCACAAACCTGTCCATACAGTTGGCAATGGATCACATTTTGCACCACATACACTTTCTCCCTGTGTTCCTTCTTTGTAACAAACCAATGTCTGGTAATTGTTTTCCCACCTTGTTTTCCAATAAACTTCATTGCCGCTGAAAAAAGCAATGTGTACCCCGTTGGCCCTGGCATTCTCAAATTTAGTACGTTGTTCATTTGACCAATATTCATCATGGCCAATAGACAACAAAGCTTTGTGAACAGACGGCGTATAAACTGAAGGATCTCTTGCCATATCCATATCTGTGGAATATGATACATTGTAACCGTTTTTTTCCAGCCACCTGAGCATCGGGTATTCAGCATTGAAGAAATTGGATTTATCTCCACGAAGATGTAATATTCGCTGATAACTGACTTTGGTTGCGTGTGTAAAGCCCGGTACAGGTGTGCTTGCTGTATAAAATGTATTTCCACCATAATTATTATAAGCCTGCCATGTTGCATCCGAAGTTTTAAATAGCAAAGCGGAATTGGCTGCATCATCTCTTACTATAAAAAGCAGGATTGATTTTGCATTCAATGACGGGCAATCTAATCTGGCAATATAAACACCCGAAACTGCAGTAGAGGGAACTTTCCATGCAGCTGAAACAGCCCAGTTGCTGCAATCAACTTTTCCGGTAGATGCCTCATAATTATATGCGGGCTGTTGTTTCCCTGTCAAACTGTTTCCAAGATCCTCAATGAACCTTGCTCCATTGCCCTGGTACCAACCCAACCGGTAGATCTTAACAGTATAAGGTAATAAAACAGGTGATTCAATATCAATTTTAAAGTGAATACTATCACCCTTGTTTACACTGAATTCCTGGGCAAATCCTTCAATGGGTGCATTGTCGCCTGCATCCCAAATAGCCTGTAGCACACCGGGTAAAGCATTTTCAGTTATAATTGGGTTTTGCCCAAAAGAAATGGCACAATAGATCAACAATACCGAAACAAGAAAAAGGATTCTTTTAATAATACAAGATGTACATTTAAATGGCATATTTGAGGTATTTGTGGTTAACAAAAAGCAAACTTTGTGGTATAATGATTGATTTCTAAGGAATTGTGATGCCTTAAGATTAATCTTTCGAAGGAATTGTGAAAAGCTGGTTAGAGGAAGAGGAGTAATTAGTAATCAGGCAATTATTTGCCAGTAACTTGGTTTCAGAATGTGAAATTAGAAAATAATTTTAAATATCCAAATCAATTATAATAAAATTTTATAATTAATTTGTATATACTTTAATTAAAATACATCTTTTTGCTGGAAGATAAATCTAGGCAACGCATTAAAAAATCACAAAGAATAAGATCTTATGAATACCTTGTTTTAATTTTTTACCTTAATAAAATCAGTCCTTGTATAAACACCCGGTGAAGCATGGTCGCCTTCCTTAAACTGGAAAGAAACACAATTAATACCCTTAATTTCAGTCAGGTTATAAGTAGCTTCTGCCATATAGGCTTCGGCACCGCTTGAGCCCATTTGCCGGGTCAGGTAATTGCTTTTTTTGATCTTTACAAAAATACTGTCATTGGTGACTTTTTCAAAATCAAGAATAATTTCGGGATACTGCATGTTCAGGAACTGAATCATATTTTGAACATTCAATGAATCTGTACTCACAGGGTTTGTCCTTTTCATAACGAGCCCCTGTTTCGGGTCCAGTTCGGCAGACCAGAAATAATGGCTGTCTGTTATCACATTGGCTGTATCAGGTTTAATGGATACAGCAACAGTATCAGTTTGCTCAACCTTTTCAGCTTGCCTGTTGTTACAGGAACCTAAAACAAAAATACACATCACTAAAAAAAGACAATATTTCATTTTTATTTTTTAAATGGCAATTGTGAATTTAACTAAAATACTTTATTATCCTGAATTATTAACCAACCCCGTTTTGTTTTTTTACCTGATAAATTACTTTCAATGAATACTATGCCCTTTTCTTCCGGCTAATATTCAATACGATCCCTCCAAAAGCCATACAAACTACCAATACCATAAACAGCCAACCAACAAATGGCATTGAGTAGATCAATTTCATTAAAATGAAAATTCCAAAGGCAGAAAAAACAATCCTCCAGTAACTCCACAATTTACCACTGCGATTGTTGAACCAGTAGGCTGCAACTTTCAATTCTTTATAATCTATGGCTTTGGATGCTTCAGAATGTATCATAAAGACCTCCATTTAATAAATTTTCAGGGGCCCTCTCCGGCAACAGGCTCATCATAAGGCGGGTTTTCGAATGGGTCTTCGTCCGGAATTATTTCAGGATCTTCTTCCGGCACCAGCAGTTCTTCCGGATCAACCGGTGGAATTATTTTAAAATGATTCTCTTTTGACAGAGTTTCATTTGGCTTTATTGCTTGTTTTTTTTTTCCATAAATATTTTTTTAAAACGCCAAAAGGATAAGTTTCAGGAACCTGGTGGCCATCAGGTTCTATATGCAAAGGATACAATGCAGTTGTTTCATCCAGGAAAATAAAAGCATCGTATCTCAAAGGCAAAATACTGGGAACATAATTGCCATATTTTTCATTTTGCGGATTGTATACAACCCCAATTGCCCTGTGGCCAATGTGATTTTCCATTAACACATCATTTCCGGCAAGATCATCCATCAGTAATAATTTATTATCCCTGCCGGCCATGTGTAATAAATATTCCCAACTGCATCACATTTACTGGTACAAAGCAATGCTATAAATAACCCATTTCAAATGTTACACATCAACTTTTTCAATGACAGTTATCAGTAGAATATTTTTTATCCGATCTAAAATAAACGATGAGGAGTGTCAAGGTTTTATGTGATGATGGTCATTCAATACAGGATATCAATACAATTAAATTTGTCTTATAAAATATCATAACCATGACAGAAAATAACAAACCCATCAGCACGCTTCATGACCTGTTAGACCATAAAGCAAGCAGTTTCACCAGTGCGGAAATCCAATTAAAAAAATATTTGCCGGAATGGATCAACAAGACCGGTTCCTTAAAACTGAAAACCGTGCTGCAGAAATACCTTGATTTTGTAGAAAAGCATGTTCAAAAAATGGAGATTTTTTTTGAAGAAGAAAACATTAATTCATTCAGCATTTCCAACCGCGTTATGGGGGCATTTATAAATGAAACAGATGAAATGCTTGCAGCCTGCCAGGATGTAGAGATCAGGGATGCTTGTCTCCTGGCCAATAT
>JAYSWW010000038.1:0-2302 GCA_043717805.1 Ferruginibacter sp. | reverse complement strand
AAATCTATGTTGAAAAAATATTTACTGGCTCACCTGTTTTTTTTATTTGCCTGTAGTTTTTCAATGGCACAAAGATCAAATGTTTGTGGTTTTATCATTCCTCCCAAACAGGCTTTAAAATCACAATTTCAGTCAGTATATGAAGCCAAAGAAATCGTTGACGAAATACTTGATAGCGTAAAATGGAAAGAAAATTTCAGGTTGCAGGAAAAAAACGGGATAAACAATGCCTATGCAACAATTTACAATAACACAAGATGGATTGTTTATGACAATGATTTCCTGGAAAACCTGGACGATTATGCAAATACAAAGTGGGCATCTATCAGTGTAATTGCACATGAAATGGGACATCATTATTACAATCATGTTGTAAGCGGAAAAGGCAGTACCATCCCAACTGAAATTGAAGCAGATTATTTCTCAGGATATGCAATGCAAAAACAAGGAGCAACTCTTGAACAATCAGTGGCTGCCATGAAAGCAATCGCTACCGACAGGGCCAGTTCAACTCATCCAGCTAAGAATGACCGGCTTGCTGCCATTACAAGAGGCTGGAATGCCGCTAAAAATGCCGGAAATACCACAACAACGACCAATCCCGTACCTCCATCAACACAAACCAATCCTACCACAACACAAACAAATCCAAAACCAACAACTCCAACCCAAACAAATACAGGTGCCAATACCGATCCAAACACCGATCCCAGTTGGATCGGGCTGAAAATACAAAGTACCCGTAATGAGATCGTTTACCTGAGTGATGATGGTAAAAATTACCAGGAAGCAACCATAGCTGCAGGTCAGACTTTTTTCCTGAAATTTGAAATTTATGAATATGGCTGGCTTCGGATGAAATATTACAATGGCTACAGGATATATAAATTATTTCATGGAAAGGATTATAATATTTTATGGAACAGGAGGACAAAAAACTGGTCGCTGGTTGAAATACCGGAATAACCTTTAGAGAAATTATTACAACTTTTCACGGGAAGTGAATTTCGGGAATAATTTTATAACTTAATCTTTCATTTATATAACCATTTAAAAGATAAACGAATACATTTTCAGAAATAAAGAACAGACATGCTAATTCTATTTGGATTAAAATCCTGATTTGAACAATAATAAGACAAAGTTTTTTAATTAACCAGCTTACGATGAGTCCCGGATCTCTTTATTCCTTTTTTAATTATATTCGTAAGAACAAAACTTGCTATCATCCATTTTTGCAAAACTATTTTATGAGAATTATTTTTACAGTATTTCATTTATTTCTGGGTGCAAATGCTTTTGAACAAACTCCACCGGTTTCGCCACCCTTCAATTATCAAAGGGATTTTAAAACCATACTGGAACAAACAAAAGAAAAGACCAGTGACCTTTATTATCAAAAGTTATTAATACGTTTTTTAAACAATGATTCAGCGCTTACACGTGCAGAAACACTGGCATTGATGATAGGTTATACAGAAAACCCGCATTATAAGCCATATGAAGATATGGGAACAGAGAAGGAGATTTTTGATATGAATGAAGAAGGCGATTATGAAGGCGCACTCGTTGAATCAAAAAATTACCTGCAAAAACATCCTTTAAGCCTGAGGGTACTGAAAGAAAGGTCATATTCTTATCACCAACTTCGGAAAGCAGATAGTGCAAAATATTTTATGGACCTGGTTGACAAAGTAATGGGCGCCATGATCTATAGTGGAAAAGGTAAAACCCAGGAGACTCCGATCTTTTCACTTGGCCTTATAGACGGTGAATATTTTATTTTAAATGTTGGCCTTACCGTTGCAAATAAAACCACCAGTTCAGCCAAAAGTAAAGTGCTGATGTTTATTGTTGATGCATTATCAGATGAAGGCACACATACCAACTATTTTTTCATCCTTCAGCATGCCAGGGACAAAATGAATGAAGATGATATCGGTGAAGAACCTGTATCAAAACCTAAAAAAGGAAAGAAAAGTAAGAAAGATAACAAACAACCAAAACCAGTAAAAGATACAATTCCTTCAGGCCAGTAATATAAAAAAGCTGGCAATTACAATCCAATAGATAATCTATAAATTACCTTAATATCGTAAGATTACCTTTTAAAAATACATCTCTTCCATCCAGTAATTTGTATTCGATGACAAAATAATATGTTGCATCGGGAACCGGTTTTCCTTTATAAGTTCCTTCCCAGTCATTCTTATAATCCTTGTTTTCATAAACCGGGCTACCATACCTGTTATATACATGAACACTTGCATTGCTGATACAATTGCCATTGGTTATGAGCCAA
>JAYSWW010000370.1:0-8624 GCA_043717805.1 Ferruginibacter sp. | reverse complement strand
GGATCAGAAATGAATTGAAAAGTGATATCCCCATCATTGCCATGACAGCATTTGTATTAGAAGCTGAAAAAGACAAATGTTTTGCTTTTGGTATGAACGAATATTTCCCAAAGCCGATAAACGAATTGAAATTAAAGGAATTGCTATCCAAATACCTTCCGGTGAATAAAACCGGCTCTTTTGTAAACAGCCATTTCTTAAAAGAAACATTTGCTAATAACACACAATTCATTGTTAACATACTGGAACTTTTTATTAAGCAATACCCACAGGACCTTGCCTTATTAAAAAATGCAATCAATAACAAAGACATCATTCAGATAAAAGCCCTGGCGCATCATTTAAAAAGCACTTGCTCTTCTGTCAATGATAAACCTGCACATATTGATAAATTACAATTACTTGAGGAATTAAATCCGGATTCACCTGATTGGAAACTGGCACACAAAGAATTGAATTATTTTATAGAATCTGAACAGTCTGCACTGAACGAAGCAGCGGAAAAATTGAAAACAATATCGGTTTTGAACTAAGTGCGGAATATTTTTTTTAGTTTTACATGACACCCCGGTTTAGAATGAAGAATACTATAAAGAACAATCTCAATAAAGATTCAATGATCGCATTGGCAGTTCTATGGACATCCGGCTTATTGTTATTTGTTTATTACATTTTCATATTTGACCAATCAAAGCGTGTGGACGATGATTTTAAACCTGATCCTGCAACCGGATTTTTTGGAAATAAATCCAATGAAACAACCAATACTGAGATTTCCGACAATAATTTTGAGGGCAGCGACGTTTACGTCTTTGTCAATGTAAATAAAAAACGATTCCTAACCAGGTTTGTTTCATCCATACCTGCGGAAAAACAAGATTCCGCAATCACAATTTCCAATCCCCAGGCCGGCAATATATCAGTTGAAAGAATAAATAAAATAAAAACCAAACCAGTTAAAAAAGACGCTGATTTTTTCATCAGGCCAATACAATAAAAATGAATAATCAATTAAACATTCAAATAAAATTTGCGGTTATCGTAGCATTGGCATTCGCCGGCTTATTTTTTATTTCCTGTTCGGGGCCTAAAAGAGCTGCATTGGGAAAACAAATGATCACTGCCAAGGCCATGCGTGAAACTGAAAATAAAAAGCTGGGCGGGATTGATGACCTGAAATCTGTGAAAATTGAAGAAGAAAAAATCGATTCTGCCATTAATAATAATATAAAAATAAAATTAGAAACTTATAAAAAAGAACTGGATTCTTTCAGCAATGCGATCAATTTTATTGACTCTGTTATTAAAACGGGGAAACTATTCAGGGAAAATAAAAAGAATATCAAGCAGCAACTGGTTCTGATAAAAAATTACAGTAACAATTCCCATATCAGGTTACGCCGTTTTGAAATGATCGATGAAGGTCTCTTGATTGCAGAACAACATCTTTTTTACCTGGCCGCTTTTTTCGGCCCCGGTAAATATGAAATTCCTCCTGATAAATTAAGCCAGGCAGAAAATTCATTTTCACCCATTTTAGACTCATTGACCAGGTTTTATAATAAATACAATGATGTAAACCGGATCGCAACTTTAAGGGTCATTGGTTTTGCCGATGGCAGCGGATTTAACAAGGAATCTGAAATTTATAAAACACTTACCGATCTGTTAAAGGACAGCCTTGCCAGTAAAGAAGCTGTGAATGGAAAACTTTCCCAGCTAAGGGCAAAAAATATAGCAAATGTTATGGATCATATACTTTCTACAAAAATTCCGGAATATAAAGATGTACATGATCTTAACTTCCTCTTTTTAGAAGAAGGTAAGGGAGAAAACTTCCCCAGTAAAAAAATTACAGATTATACAGAAAATGATGAACGCAGGAGAGTTGTATTACTATATTGGAGTATTCTTCCGAAATAATCTGAATACCAGGTTTATTTCCAAAATCCCGGTAAACAGACCTGATTTATTATATTAAAGCCCTCTTAGGGCTTTTTTTAGTTTACAGAAGCCTGTACTTAAAATTATTCCAACTGCTGAATAACCGCTCACCGCTTTTTTTACCTGTTTCGGCTTGTAATAAGACAAATTGAACGAATCTTCATTTCAGCAGTAAAATGGCTTTCTATATTTGTCTTGTCAAACTGAATGACAGATTCCGGATGACAAAAGTTCCAATAAATACCTGTGAAAAACCGGTCGGGTTCTTTGAAAAAATCGTTCTGATACACGTAAGCTGAAGATCTTTGCCAGGCAGTGCAGATTTTTATCCAAATCCAATCCATGCTATGACCCATTCAGCCAAGTTTAAACAGAATGATACCGCTTATTGAAAATGTTTAATGCAATTTTTGTATGATTATCCACCATCCAGGCATCTATGAAACACAACGTATCTGTATCCAAAAAACAAAACAATATCTTGAAAAACAAACCATTTCCAAATCCAACAAACCAACCAGTATCCAGGAAAACCAACAAAACAGGAAGAAGCATAAACAACGAAAAATAACAACGGGTTAGTAAGTACAAAAATCCAATTTCCAAAGTGAGAACCATCGTGCAGTTTTGCATTATTTCAAAACTATACCCGCAACGTTCAATTTTTAAAATTTTCAATAAGTATAAGAACCTGATTTAAGAGAGGTTGCAAATCTATGCAGCCTCTCTTTCTTTTAAACAGCTATTACCGGGAATTTTAATACACAGAATAAGCACCTGGTTTATTCAAATAAATTTTTACCCTGTTATTAAAATCCAACATTCTATGCTAACAAATGAAAAACACCTGGACAGAAGATATTTAAATAATTATTACCAGGAGATGGTAGACGAAATTGGGGAAGTCTTTGAGATTTTCTTAAAAGAAACACCCAAAGAAATAAAAGAAATAAGTAATTTAATCAGCTACAATAACCAACAAGCAGCCGAAGAAAAATTACATAAGATCATCCCGGCTTTTCTAACGATCGGATTACCACAGCTATCGCTGAAATTGCAGATCGTACAGGTTTACCTGGGGTTTTCAAAATTAATCAATGCAAGGCTTTTAATGAATGCATTTATTAAAGAACTGGGAGAATATATGCCGGCAATACAGGATGAATACAGGCGACTAAAGGCAATTAACAGAAAATCGTGTACGCATTCATCCGGAAAATTGACAGTTTAATCTATCAAAATATACATTTCACCGAATTTTTATAAAGTAAAATAACATGGAATGTACATTTGTTTCCTAAGCCACAATAATCTAAAAATACCTTGTAAAAACAAAAAAACTTACTATTATGAAAAACCTAATGGAATTATCCGATGAACAACTTATCAAACTTTACATGGATGCTGATAACAATGCACTGTCTACTTTGATAACCCGTCACAAGCAAAAAATTTTCACATCAATTTATTTTTTAATAAAAGACAAATACATAGCTGAAGACATCTTCCAGGATGTTTTTATACGCATCATTGATAAGATCAAAGCCGGCCAGTATAATGAAAAAGGTAAATTTATACAATGGGCCATGTGTATTGCTCATAACATGAGTATAGATCAGTTTAGAAACCTAAAACGAAATCCAACCATTGTTACAAGTGATGACAGGGATATCTTTGATGAATTAAATTTTTCTGAAAGCGGAATAGATCAAAAAATTGTCAACGAGGAATCGCATGTAAAGGTTAGAAAAATGCTGGATCTGCTGCCTGAAGAGCAAAGAGAAGTTATCATTTTAAGACACTATGCCAATTTAAGTTTTAAAGAAGTTGCAGACCTTACCAAATGCAGCCTCAATACTGCACTGGGCAGAATGCGCTATGGTTTGATAAATCTTCGCAAAATGGCCAGGGAGAGTGAATTGGCATAACTGAATTATGAAACATAAATTATAAGTCCCCGTAGTTTTTTACGGGGACTTTTTGATTTATCGAATATTTTGAACGAAAATCATTTGTAAAAAACTATTTACTCAAATGCATACTCCTTTCCTTATACAATTGCCTGAAATAAGGATCACGGAGATCTTTGATGAAACGAATGGCTTCGCCGGTGCTTTTCATTTCCGGGCCGAGTTCTTTATTTACACCGGGGAATTTATTGAATGAAAAAACGGGTTCCTTGATGGCAAATCCCTGTAACTTTTTGTGGTAAACAAAATCTTTTACTTTGGCTGCTCCCACCATAACCTTGGTGGCAATATTCAAATAAGGTATCTGGTAAGCTTTTGCAATGAACGGTGTGGTACGTGATGCACGTGGGTTGGCTTCTATCACAAAAACATTGCCGTCTTTTATGGCAAACTGTATATTGATCAATCCTTTTATATGCAATGCCCGGGCGATCTTTTCAGCATATTCTTCCATCGTATGTACGATCAGTGGTGATAAATTAAATTGTGGCAATACTGCATTGCTGTCACCACTATGGATACCCGCAGGTTCAATGTGTTCCATTACGCCCATTACATGAAATTCTTCACCGTCAAAAATGGCATCAATTTCTGCCTCCTGGCAACGATCTAAAAAATTATCAATTAAAATCTTGTTGCCCGGTAAATGTTTGATCAGGCTCAATACACCCTTTTCGAGTTCTTCATCATTTAATACAATACGCATCCGCTGGCCACCCAATACATAACTGGGCCGGATTAAAACCGGGTAACCAACTTGCCTGGCAACTTCAATGGCTTCATCTGTATTGAAGGCTGTACCGTATTTCGGATAAGGGATATCCAATGATTTCAACATATCGCTGAAACGGCCACGGTCTTCAGCAATATCCATATTGTCGAAAGAAGTCCCGATTATTTTTATCCCTTTTTCATGCAATCGGCGTGCAAGTTTCAATGCCGTTTGCCCGCCCAGTTGTACAACAACACCTTCAGGTTTTTCATGCTCAATGATCTCCCAAAGATGTTCCCAGAATACCGGTTCAAAATACAATTTGTCCGCTATGTCAAAATCTGTACTTACCGTTTCAGGATTGCAATTGATCATGATGGCTTCATAACCGCATTCTTTGATGGCCAGCAAACCATGAACGCAACAATAATCAAACTCTATGCCCTGGCCTATCCTGTTGGGGCCGCTTCCCAACACAATTATTTTCTTTTTTGCAGAAACTTTCGACTCATTGGAGAGTTCAAAGCCCTCTCCTTTGGAGAGGGTTTGGGTGAGGTTTTCGAAAGTTGAATAAAAATACGGCGTTTTCGCTTCAAATTCTGCACTGCAGGTATCAACCATTTTAAATACCCTGGTTAATCCCATTGCTTTCCTTCGTTCATACAATTCATCATCTGTCCCGTCTTTCATGATCCTGCATATCTGTTCATCGCTAAAGCCCAGGTCTTTGGCTTGTATTAATACTTCGTCGGGTAAAGTGCTGAAGTCGTACTTGCCTATTGCCGTTTCACAGTCACATATTTTTTGGATCTGGTAAATGAACCACCTGTCAATTTTTGTACTCTCACAAATGCGTTTTATACTGGCGCCGGCCATCAGGGCATCTTTGATCCTGAAAATCCTGTCCCACTTTGGTATTTTAATATATTCGATCAGTTCATCTGCATGCATCAGGCTTTTTCCATAATAGCCAAGTCCAACTGCTTCATTTTCCAAACTCTGACAGGCTTTTTGCACCGCTTCTGCAAAGCTTCTGCCAATGCCCATCACTTCTCCCACACTTTTCATCTGGAAACCCAATGTATCTTTTGCACCTTTGAATTTATCAAAATTCCAGCGTGGAATTTTCACAATAACATAATCCAATGCCGGTTCAAAAAAAGCAGAAGTAGATTGTGTGATCTGGTTTTTCAATTCATCGAGGTTGTAACCGATTGCAAGTTTTGCAGCAATTTTAGCGATCGGGTAACCGGTTGCTTTACTGGCCAGTGCAGAAGAGCGGCTAACCCTGGGGTTTATTTCCACTACAATGATCTCTTCTGTTTGCGGGTTAAGTGCAAATTGCACATTACAACCACCGGCAAAATTTCCGAGGTTACGCATCATGTCAATAGCAGTATTGCGCATAAGCTGGTAAGCTGTATCGCTTAAGGTCATGATCGGGGCAACCGTAATAGAATCACCGGTATGAATGCCCATTGGGTCAAAATTTTCTACACCGCAAATGATCACAACATTGTCATTGTCATCTCTCAACAGTTCCAGTTCAAATTCTTTCCAGCCCAACACCGCTTTTTCAACCAGCACTTCATGAATAGGACTTGCGATCAGGCCCGTGTTCAATGCTTCGTCCAGTTCATCCTTGCTAAAAACAATGCTACCTCCTGTTCCTCCCAGGGTAAAAGAAGGCCGTAGTACCAATGGGAAACCAATTTCCTGTGCAAATTCCTTTCCTTCTAAAAATGAGTTGGCAATTTTTGCAGGACAAACCGGAATGCCCATTTCTATCATCCAGTTCCTGAATTTTTCCCTGTCTTCTGCTTTATCAATGGCTTTAATATCCACCCCGATCAACCTTACCCCGAATTTTTCCCATATGCCCAGTTCGTCAACTTCCTTGCATAAGTTAAGAGCAGTTTGTCCGCCCATCGTAGGAAGTACTGCATCAATACTGTTTTCTTCTAATATCTGTTCGATGCTTTCTACTGTTAACGGAAGCAGGTAAACCCTATCGGCCATCATGGGGTCGGTCATAATAGTTGCCGGGTTGCTGTTTATGAGGATCACTTTCACGCCTTCTTCACGCAAACTCCTGGCAGCCTGGGTACCGCTGTAATCAAATTCACAGGCCTGGCCAATGATGATGGGGCCGGAGCCGATTATTAAAACCGATGTAATGGAATTGTCCTTTGGCATAAGAAAGTCATTATTAGATGGCGTGCAAAAGTAATTGTAAAAAATAAGCGTCGCAAATTTTGCGGCGCTTATTAAAAAATTAAACTCAAACTATAGAATATAAAGGCCCACATCGTAGTCTGCAGGCTCATTGAAAATGATCTCTGTCTGATCCCCGCTGCTCAAAAAGAAAATAGCCCTGAAAGGAAAAACCACATCCTGAAACCGGGTTGAGCTGCCATTGCTGAGATCCTGGTTATATTTTGTGTAGTAATCCCCGGTTATCACAGTTAAGCCGGTGATTGAAACGATCACCCCGGGGCCCTGATTCCCCGATCCAAGCAATTGATGCGTGGTTAAAGTTATATTTCTCCCTTTTTTATTTACAATACTGCATTCAACCCTGGAAATACGGGTGGTCACAGATTTTACGATATAAGGCTTTTCATATTGTCCAATGTATTTATCTTTTTTCCAAAACCCTTTTACAATACTATCCTGCCCGCGAATTGTTTTACAATGCATTTCACCATTTCCATCCAGGCGGCCTTTCTTAAAACTGCCTTCATAATAGTTTTCATTTTGCCAGGTATATTTTCCAAAACCATCCGGATAACCATCTTTAAAATTTCCTTCAAATACATCCGTTCCAACAGATTTGCCATTTCCATTAGCCTTGCCATTTATACAATCACCTGTATATTTTCCTTTGATAGTGCCCAGCATCACTTCACAATCCTTTTGTTGCGCCACAGCCTGGTTTAGAAAAAAAAACAAAGACAACAGGGTAGAAACGAAAAACTGTTTCATCAGATTAAGTTTTGAATGAAGGATTGAATTAAATTTAGCTTTTTAAATCTATGGAAAATAAATTAAAAGTCCGGTTTAATATGGTTTCATTAAAATACTTGTTGCTATTGTTTATCTCGGTTGTTTTTATTTGCCTGCAGGGAAATTCTCAATTATTTACTGAAAAAAAATATCCTCAAAATTATTTTCTATGGCCGGTAGGCGCAAAGGTAGCACTGGCAGCAAACTTTGGCGAACTCAGGCCCAACCATTACCACATGGGGCTTGATTGCAAAACAGATAAGAAAGTAAACCTGCCTGTTTATGCTGCTGCAGCCGGTTATATTTCCAGGGTAAAAATTGAACCCTGGGGCTTTGGCAGAAGTATTATGATCAATCACCCCAACGGCCTCTCTACTTTGTATGCACATTTGAATGATTTTTATCCTGAACTTGAAAAATACATCAAAGAACAGCAATACAAATTGCAGCAATGGGATGTAATGATCATGATTCCGGAAAATTTATTCCCTGTAAAAAAAGGAGACCGGATTGCTTATAGTGGAAATACCGGTGGATCACAGGGCCCGCACCTGCATTTTGAAATAAGAGATACCAAAACTGAAAAAGTGCTTAACCCGTTGCTTTTGGGATTCCCAATCAAAGACAATGTACCTCCTGCCATTGTTCAGCTAGCCGTTTACGACAGGTGTATCAGTACATATGAACAGGTTCCAAAGATCTATCCTTTAAAAAAAGTCAATGGCCAGTATGTACCTGTTTCGGGAATTATCAGTGTAAAAACTGATAAGGTAAGTTTTGCCATTTCTACGTTTGACCAATATTCGGGGTCAACCAATCAAAACGGTATTTATAAAGCACAGTTTTCGTATGATGACAAAGTAATTGCTGGATTTGAAATGGACAGTATAGATTATGATGAAACCAGGTACCTGAATGCACACATAGATTATAAAACAAAAAGTAATTCTGGGCCTTATTTAGAGCATTTATCAAAACTAGCGGGATATTAC
>JAYSWW010000369.1:0-3366 GCA_043717805.1 Ferruginibacter sp. | reverse complement strand
CGGTTTTTTTGCTTTTTGCAATATTCCATCTTGTAAGAAAAAGATTATTCCCATCGGGTGTTGCACTGATCACGCCCTGTTGCATATCTTTTGGTTGGGGGATATTGGTCAAACCAACTGTACCTGCATTGCCGCTGCTGTAATCTGCTTCGTAAATACGGTTGCTGTTATTTTTGTTTGGATCATTTCCTTCCGGCCTGGTGGAAGTGAACCACAGGGTTTTATCATTCATCCATACCGGGGCATAGCTCCCTCCTTCTGTTGCATTGAGTGCACTTTTTTCAACTTTGTAAGCACCCAGGCTTTTACGGGCCATTTGATTGCTGATAAAAGCCAGGTTCTCAATTTCCATATCGGCAGTTGTGGCATACATATCTTTCAATGGGTATTCCTGTTTGAAAGATCTGAAAGCAATAGCTGCAGAATCATATTTTCCCAAAGCCCTCAGTGTGGTTGCATAATGAAACATGGCTAACGGGAATGATGTCTTGTTAAAACCGGTTGCCTGCTGGTAATACGGTACTGCCTTTTCATAAAAATGCAGTTTCCGGTAACATTCTGCAAGATTGTAAATCACCTTGTCTTTACTGGTACTGGTAACCGTTATCTTTTTGTTTGCAGTAGCTGAAACAGAATATGGATTATAAGCCGCCTGTACATTTTTTGTCTTTCCCGGTACCAGGTATTTTTCGTAATACTGTGCGGCAGAATAATAATCGCCCTTGGCATAGTATTTATCTGCGGCAGCAAGATATTCATTTGCAACCTGTGCATTGGCAAAAACAAAACAAATAGTGAATGAAAGTATTAAACTGATTCTTTTCTTAAGCATGTTGCAAACTTTATAAATAGTAATAAGGTTATTGTTACAAACGGGGGCAAACAAATTCAATTTCAGGCGTTTTTACATTTTTCCTTCCTGTAAACGATAAGGAAACTTCAAAACTATTGCTGCCCTTTACAAGTTTACCCAGGTCAGAAGTATTTACATCATAACTGACGCCCAACACAATTCTTTTATGTGTAAAACCAACAAAAGGTGATACAGCGTCTTCAAAACGGTAATTGGCACCAATCAGAAAATTTGTTTCCTGCCCGGCTTTTAACTGTGTATAAAGAGCGATCGTTTTTTCCTCTGCATTACCCTGTCGAAGATAAAGTACATTGGGAGTGAGGGAAACAACGTCGGAAAGTTTTAACCGAACCCCTGCATGAACCGTATGCCTCATTGGAAATTTTTCATTGCCGCTTCCGCTGAAAACATCCGTTGGTTTTGTAATGTGTGAGGCTGCATATCCAATATAAAAATTTGCTTTACGGTTTGCAGTTCCGTCGAAATATAAAATACCTGCCCCTGCATCAAAAGAATTGGCATTTTTGTTCTTTAGGATATCACTTGTTGCATTTCCCGGGTTATACCCGGTAACGGGGTTCCACTGGTCTCCAAATGTAAGTTTGGTTGCATCAAATCTTCTTTGAATAAATCCGGCTTGCAAACCGATAACAACCCGGTGATTCCCGGTAGGGCCAAAGCGTACACCCGTATATGCAATGTTAGCATACGCAGTTGTATAACGGTAACCGCCATCACCTGCATTCTGGTTCAGTGCACTGATACCGATATTTAAGTTTTTATCTGTTGTAACTTCTGCCGACAACCCCTGGGTGGAATAGGGTGTACTTATATTTCCCCATTGTGTACGGTATATCCCTGAAATCCTGTATTGCCCGTCAAATGCGCCTGTAAGCGCAGGGTTGGTCCAGGAAGGATAAATATAATATTGTGTAAAATGCGGGTCTGTCTGTGCTGCCAATTTTTGCAGCATCAAACTGCAACCCAGCAAAACCGGCAAAATTTTAAAAGCTTTTTTCATGTTCTCAGTTTCTGTTTTTAATTTATTTATGAACGGCTACCTGATTATTGTTATAGAACCGGTCAGCGGATCGAAGCCGTTTTCAAGTTTAATGATATAATAGTAAGTGGCCACCGGTAATGGTTTTCCATTAATGGTTCCATCCCATGGCTTGCTATAGCCTGTTGATTTGAAAACTATCTGTCCGTAACGATTGTATACTTCTACGGTTGCTCCCGGATAGTCCACTAAATTATCAATCACCCAGGTATCGTTGGTGCCATCCCCGTTTGGAGAAAAGGCATTCGGTATTTTTACAGGCCTTAATATTTTAACAGTAAGCTGGTCGCTGGCCGTGCAATTTCCATCACCCGTTGCTGTTAGTAAGTATGTCTGGTCTGCATTTGCAGTAAGCTTGGGCCTCAGCGCTGTGGCGCTGGATAAACCAAATGCAGGTGTCCAAAGGAAGTTTACAGCGGCTGAAGAATCATTAACTGTTGGTTTAAATTGTATTTGCGTTCCCTGTGCTACAATAAAGGATGGCCCCGCATCTACCACCGGTTGCAGGTAAACTGTTACGATACGACTGAATGTATCGGATATACAGTTTTCATTATTGGTAACCACCAGTTTTACATTGTATACTCCTGGTTTGGTATACCGCTTGGTTGGATTGGTTGTGGTTGAAGTTGTTCCATCGCCGAATATCCACAACCATGATTTGACCGTACTGTTAGGTGCCGTGCTCAGGTCGGTAAATACATTGTCTGCGCCCTGGCATAATTTATCCGGACTTACATTGTATTTCGCAATTGGCTTATCAAAGAATGCAGAGAAAGTCTGAATACTATCTTTGAAACAACCACTTGTTGAAGTAGCCCTGAGTTTTATAATATAGCTATTAATTGCAGCATACACATGGCTTGGGTTGACTGCAGTAGATGCAGGACTCAGGTCTCCGAAATCCCATGAATAGGTCAATGCTGTTCCGTCTGCTACAGTAGAAGTATTGATAAAAGTCGCCGTGCCATTCGGCATACAAACAGATGCAGGCATTTTAAAACCGGCTACCGGCACTGCATTTACAATAATGGTCCTTGTTGCTGTATCACTTATGCAACCATCTGCACTGACCGTTACTAATTTTACACTATAAGTGCCAAATGTTGTATACAGTTTGGTAAAGGGATTGTTGTTATTATTAGTTGCTGTACTCGCATCTCCGAAGAACCATTTCCATGTTACAATATTTCCGCCTGGTATGGTAGAGTTGTCTGTGATCTGTGCCTGTTGTCCCAAACAAATACTATTACTGATACTAAAACTTGAAACCGGTTTAGGATTCACTTTTACTGTTTGGGTGATCACCGCTACACAGTTACCTGTTGACGTAAAGGTGTAGGTAATGGTATGGGTGCCGGGGCCTGCCAATGACGGACTGAAGTTTCCGGCTGCATCTACACCGGGGCCACTGTAAACGCCTGTTCCGCTAACCGCATTCGTTACACTCGCT
>JAYSWW010000368.1:0-3380 GCA_043717805.1 Ferruginibacter sp. | reverse complement strand
AGGTTTGAATACCATGATCGAATCAGGGCAGGCTTTTTTAGTTCATGCTCCTTTCAATGCAGGATCAGTCTCATTTACTGAAACATCTAAGACCGATGGAAGTAACCTTGTAACCAGGCCAACAAATGCTGCAATAAAGCAATTGCGCAATAACCTATATGTAATTTCAGGTGGTAATCCTGTTTTGCTGGACGGAACCTTATCCCAGTTTGATGCTGGTTTTGATAACCAGGTAAATGATATGGACGCAACCAAATTGTTTAATACGGGTGAAAATCTCAGCATTTTGCGGGATGGTAAAAAACTTGTAGCTGAAAGAAGGGCTGATATTCAAAGAACAGATACTGTTTATTACAACCTTGGGCAATTAAGAGTTCAGCAATACCAGTTTGAATTTATTTCAGCCAATCTTGCACAAAGCGGGCTTGTTGCGATTTTGGAAGACAACTATCTGCATTCCAGTTCAGTGATCAACCTGCAGGAAACAACAAGGATTATGTTTAATATATCAAATGTGCAGGGTTCATATGCTGCAGACCGGTTCAGACTTGTATTTCAAAAATTGATACCTACACCTGTTAATATAACATCGATTTCAGCTAACCGAAATATTGATAAAAGTATCAGTATAAACTGGAAAGTGGAAAATGAAACCAGTATGCAGCTTTATACTGTTGAAAGAAGCGAAAATGGAAGGGATTTTACCGGGATCATAACTGCCGATCCTATAGTGAATAATGGAGGTAGTGCTTCTTATTCACGGAAAGATCTAAGTCCGCTTGCAAAAGATAATTTTTATCGTATCAGGGCACAGAGCATGGATGGAAGGATTCAGAACAGTGCCATTGTAAAGCTTGCTCCGTTAAAATCAAAAAATGGAATAAATATTTTTCCTAACCCGGTTAGTGATAAAACAATACAATTGCATTTTTACGAACAACCAACAGGTATTTATAATCTTCAATTGATTAATAACCAAGGCCAAATTGTATTCAATGGAAATTTAATTGTAAGTGAAAGGAATTCGGTTAAATCTGTTTTATTGAATAAAGAACTCGCTAACGGAACTTATCAATTGACTATAAGATACCCGGATGCTGCTGTGACCATATTGCCCGTAATAATTGAATAGGCCTATTTTGATGAACCTAAATTGTACATGAATCAATCCAGAAAAGCACTGAAAGGTGCTTTTTTTTGATTGCTATTAAATTTTTAACTGAAGGGTTGTTTTATAAATAAAAATGAATTCATGAAAATCTTAGCTTTCGCTCAGGGGAGGCAAATATTTTTTTACCTGAACAGTATTATCAAAAACTCAATGATGATTTTATATATGGCTGGCATCTGCTTAATCGATTGATTGATAAGTGAATAATGAATTATTTATTGTTACAATAAGCCCTAAATAGAAACGATCATGTCTTTATTGTTCACTTATAACAATATGTAATATTTATGAACGTTCTTATAGTAATCCTAAACCCTTCAAATGCTGAGGCATTTGTAAAAAAATCCGCAAATGAAAAAACTATACAATTTCCTGGCTTCCTTTAGCCTGAAACTAATTGCCATTTTAAGTCTGTCACTCCCTTTAACAAGCAATGCCCAGGAATCAATGCGTGCAAATTTGTTCGTAGTGGATGCTGTCGGCACTACACTGATTGATGGCAATCTTACCAATTATGATAACATTTACAGCAATGCTGTTGATATTTATGATGGCTGGAAAATGACAAATCCAGGGATTAATTTTGGTATCCTTCGCAACGGATACAATTTAGCAGTGGAAAGAAGAAGCCTCATTACTGATACCGATACAACTTATTTCAGGATGTGGAACATGCCACAATTGCATTACCGCATCAAGTTTATGCTGAAAAATCTCGGCCACCCCGGCTTACAAGCAATTTTGAATGACAGTTACCTTAACAGTGAGATCCCGATCGGGTTAAATGATACGACTTATCTTGATTTTACAGTGAATTCAGATCCAGCTTCTGCCAATGAAATGCGTTTTAAGTTGATCTATAAGACCATTGTTGCCATGCCTTTTAGTTTCACAGGTATAACGGCACATCGTATTGGTAAAAAAGCATTACTTGAATGGTCTGTTATAAACCAGGGTACAGTGGAATCTTTCAAAATAGAACAGTCGGTTGATGGTATTGTTTTTAAGGACCTTAGCCAATTGCATCCGGATAACAGTTCTTCAGCTAAATCATACGAATTTGAAGATCAGGGAGTCAATTCCGACATTAAATTCTACAGGGTAAAAGCGATCATTGCGGGAGGAAATACTATAGTAAGCCAGGCCGTTAAGATTGATGCATTGATCACAAATAGTGAAATAAGTATTTATCCAAACCCGGTTGTGGATAAGGCCATGCAGGTAAGATTTATGAATCAGGATCCTGGTAATTACAGTTTACAATTAACCAACAGGTCAGGACAAATGATCTACAAAGGGAACATTGAATTGGATAATAATTACTTTATTAAGACCATCAAACTGGGAGATTCAGCCTTGCCGGGTACATACCTTTTGAATATCATTTCAGCTGAAGGAATAAAAATCACCAGGCAGGTAATAATACTCTAAATGTTTTGATTTAGAAATAAAAAAATAGTTATTAAATAATATAAAATATTGATTAATAATAAATTATAAATTTTATTTGAATTAGTAATAAAGGAGATGTAGAGATACATTTCCTTTTTTTTACAAAGAATTATCTCAAAGTTCAATTCTGGCCGGCATAAATATGCCTGATTTATAATTCAATTAAAAAAAATCAGGGGTTAGCTTGCATTTATCAATATTTTAAATTTACTTTGTTATTCTTTACAAATAGAATGTTTTTAATTCCTTGTATCTTATAGAAATTCTCCTCTGTCTTAATCCATCTTCGTAAGAAATTCGTCATCCATCTTCAATTTGAAACCCCACTGTCGTTCAGCCCTAACACTGCATCTACAGATATCCATTTATCTTATGTGAATATTTAGTAAAGTTTTATAACTGCATGTCTTCCTTATTTTTATAAAAATTTATTTGTTTTTTATTTAAAAATGAAGATATGAAATTACGTATACTACTCATACTTATTATTGGTTGCTTCCAATCTTCACTTGTATTATCCCAAACTACAGTTAATTATACATTTTCAAATCTCAGCAATGCCTCTTTGACAAACATGTCAACTGGTTCAGTGAATATATTGTTACCAACAACTACTACCGGGGACTTTGCCTCCACAGTATATCCAATTGGCTTCGATTTTTGGTTGATGGGAACCAGGTATGCAAATTTTTCAGTGAACTCAAATGGTTTGATGAGGTTGGGAAAAACAGTTGTGCCTAATACCGGAACCAATTCA
>JAYSWW010000367.1:0-3381 GCA_043717805.1 Ferruginibacter sp. | reverse complement strand
TTGGCGCTATCCTAGGACTGGAACGTGAGTTTAGAAGCAAGCCTGCAGGATTCAGAACCATGATATTAATTTCTGTGGGTTCCTGTTTATATACCATTCTTTCTAAAGAAGCAACCGGTGGTGCAGACAGGATCGCAAGCAATATTGTAACCGGTATCGGTTTCATTGGTGCCGGGGTTATTTTTAAAGAAGGTATAACAGTAAACGGACTCACAACCGCCGCATTGATCTGGACAACCGCTGCGCTGGGAATGGCAATCGGTTATCACAATTATCCTTTGGCCATTGTTGTATCCATTATGGTTGTTATTGCATTGTTTGTGCTGGAGCCCGTGCAGAGATTCATCAACAGGTTTCACAAGGTTAAAGATTACAAAATACGTACGGTTGAACTTGGGTTGAATTTCAGGTCAGAACTGGAAGATTTTTTCAATTCGCATGATCTGACATTCAGGTGCATGAAATTTGTAAAAGACAACAACGATGCCGTTTATCTGTATCGCATCAGCTCGCCCGACAGGAATTATGACCTGGTGAACCAGTATTTATTAAATCACAAAGAAGTAAAAAGTTTTGATGTTTAATTATATTTTAATGTTCATTTAATTATTACCGATGAGTTCTGTTTTATTTGAAGTAAAAAATTCCGTTGCATTAATCACATTGAACAGGCCTGATAAATTCAATTCCTTCAATCGTGAAATGGCTTTATCAATGCAGGCTTACCTGGATGAATGTTCTTCTGTTCATGCCATACGATGTGTTTATATTACAGGTGCAGGGAAAGCCTTTTCTGCCGGGCAGGACCTCGCAGAATTGGTTGGTGATGATCCCATTGGTATTGACAAAATTTTATCAGAACACTATAACCCGATCATAACCAGGATACGCAATATGCCAAAACCAATAGTGGCGGCTGTTAATGGAGTGGCGGCGGGAGCCGGGGCGAATATGGCTTTGTGTTGCGACATCGTTGTGGCATCACATTCAGCTTCATTCATTCAGGCATTTAGTAAGATCGGACTGATCCCAGACAGTGGCGGTACTTACTTTTTACCCAGGTTAATTGGCTGGCAAAAAGCCAGCGCCTATATGATGCTTGCAGAAAAAATTTCCGCTACAGAAGCAGAAAGAATCGGAATGATTTACAAAGTATTTGAAGAAGATAATTTTGCAGATGAAAGTATTAAAATCGCAACAACGCTTGCGCAAATGCCAACAAAAGGATTGGCATTTACAAAACATGCTTTGAATTATTCTTTAAACAGTTCACTCGAATCACAACTGCTTAAAGAAGATGACCTACAACAAAAAGCTGCTGCAACCTATGATTATAAAGAAGGGGTAGCTGCATTTTTGGAGAAAAGGAAACCTGTTTTTAAAGGGGAATAAAAATGCTCAATAATCCATAAGCAGTTTTCTTAAATGAATTGAATTCTCCCGGCTTATGTAAATGTATATTGTATTTTGAATTTTTATAAAAGAATAACAATGAATACAACCCCGGATGAAGTCGTATCCCACATGATGAAAAACGATCTGTTCAGCCAATGGCTGGGTATTGAAGTGCTTGATATAAAGGAAGGTTACAGCAAAATAAAAATGACTGTCCGCAATGAAATGATCAATGGATTTGGAATTGTACACGGGGGGATCGCATTTGCATTATCAGACAGTGCTTTTGCATTTGCATGTAATAACAGGAATGTTTTGTCTGTTGCACTTGACACCTCTATCAATTTCACCAGGCCTGTTCATGTGGACGATGTGTTAACTGCTGAAGCAAAAGAATTACACAACGGCAAATCAACGGGCCTTTATCACATAACAGTAACAAATCAAAAAGACCATATTGTTGCACTGTTTAAGGGAACCTGTTTTCGGACAAATAAATCATTGATATGATCTATTCTTTCAATAATTGTATTCCGGTAATTCATGAAAGCAGTTTTATTCATCCAATGGCAACTGTTACCGGCAATGTGATCATCGGAAAGAATGTTTACATAGGACCTGGTGCTGCATTGCGGGGCGATTGGGGGCAAATCATCATTGAAGACGGATGCAATGTGCAGGAAAACTGTACCATCCACATGTTCCCCGGCATTACAGTATTATTAAAAGAGAATGCGCATATTGGCCATGGAGCAATTATTCACGGGGCAACCATTGGAAAAAACTGTTTGATAGGAATGAATGCAGTGATCATGGACAATGTACAATTGGGAGATGAGTGCATCGTTGGTGCACTTACATTTATAAAAGCAGATGAGATCTTTCTGGCAAGAAGTGTGATTGTCGGCAATCCTTCTAAAATAATAAAAGAGGTAACAGATGAAATGATCAACTGGAAAAGTGAAGGAACAAAACTATACCAGCAATTACCGTCAGAAATGCACAATGGCTGGAAAGAATGTGAACCACTCAGAAAGATACCGGAAAACCTATCAACCCAATTCCCCTCCTTTAAAACATGGAATGAAACAAAAAGATGATCAACGGTTGTCTTTCCAGATCAATTTCTCCCCGGTTCTTGTTTGCATAAAATCTAAAACTTTCCCGTCTCCCCTTCCTGTAAAACCGCCATCGGGGTGGGCAATAATATTACAGTTGCTGTCATACAGGTCACTAAAAAAATCACAGCATATCGGTGGTACATAAAATACAAGTTTATCCTTGTAAGTATAACTGTAAATACTTCGTGGGGGATTTTGTTTTTCTTCCTGTTGATATTGTATGATCATCTTTTTTATACAAACCGGTAAACTGGTATCTGAAACGCTTTGATCAATATTACCGGTTATCGGTGTAGCCGCATCCTTATTTTTATTGCTTTCATCCACAGTTTTATTGGCCGAACAACAGCTAATTATTAAAACACTTACAATAAATAATAAAGATTTCATCCCTGCAATTTAATGTTTAATGGCTTAATGAGAAAAATTTACAGACCTTTGCAGCAATGGAGAGATCAAATTTTGTAGACCAGATTAAGATATTTTGCCGCAGTGGTCACGGCGGGGCAGGCAGTAAACACTTCATGCGCAATAAACTGACTGCCATGGGCGGTCCGGATGGCGGTGATGGAGGCAGGGGCGCCCATATCATATTAAAAGGCAATGTTCAGTTATGGACATTGTTGCATTTGCGTTATTTTAAAAATGTTTTGGCAGAAGACGGTGAAAATGGAAGCAGAAATAATTCTACGGGAGGATTTGGAAAAGACATCATCATTGAAGTCCCCCTGGGAACTATTGCAAAAAATGA
Source organism: Ferruginibacter sp. (assembly GCA_043717805.1). Classification (GTDB taxonomy): domain Bacteria; phylum Bacteroidota; class Bacteroidia; order Chitinophagales; family Chitinophagaceae; genus Ferruginibacter. The sequence continues at coordinate 114 of JAYSWW010000367.1, read as the reverse complement.
AGAAACCGGTGAAATAGAAGCTGAAATACTGGAAGATGGCCAGGAAATTATACTGGTAAAAGGAGGCCGTGGCGGATTGGGTAACAGCAATTTTAAAACTTCCACCAACCAGGC